>JAIRSX010000031.1 GCA_031255235.1 Rickettsiales bacterium | reverse complement strand
TTTAGATTCTTAACAGAATCATATTTTGACATAGCAATTATGTAGTGGTTATTGTTTTTAACAAAACAATAACCACTACATATTGTAAAGTAAAAAAATATTTACGCACCAGGTCTATTTTATCGGGATTGACTAATAAAAGTTAATTGGAAACCCATATTCCTTCCTTTTCTTCCTTTATGTGTCTTATGCTTGTGTTTAGGTTCTTGTTTTCTATTCTTTGTTTTTCTTGAAAAAGGGGAGGAGTTGTTATATAAAATATTTTGTATTTTGGTAGCCAACAAGAAATATTTGCTTCACATAACACAAAATAGATAGTAGATATAAACAATTACCACCATCCTCCTTTATGTCAACACCTGCCCACCCTCTCCTTCACTAAAACAAACATCTTCCGCTATTTATGATATGTCTTTTACCTGAATATAAGAATATAACCACACAATAAATTTGCTTTAAAGTGGAAAAAGTAGATACTGAAGCAATGAAGGTAGAATTTTTAGAAAAAAGTAAGAGTAGGTTGATGGAGCTAAATGTTGCTGTCGTTCTTGCCGACAGAGAAGAATTTCCAGAAAAAGTTGAACTGAAAAATAGACATAAATTATTCATAACTGGTATTGGAAAGGTGAATGCAACCATGAAAATGACTGAAATAATACATACATTTTCTCCAGATTTAGTTATAAACTTAGGAACTGCCGGGTCACCAAAACTCGTCAGAGACAATGTTTATCAATGTGAAAATTTTATCCAAAAAGACATGGATGCCACAGCAATTGGATACAAAAAATACACCACACCAGGAGAATCCACTGAACAAATTTTTCAATACAAATATTTAACCACAAATTTGGAACAGGCAATTTGTGGAACTGCTGATATGTTCACCGCATGTAGCGACAATGACATATGGAATTTGAATGAAATGGAAGGGTACGCTTTAGCAAAAACTTGTTACCACTATAATGTACCGTTTTTATGTTTTAAAGCAATAAGTGACGGAGCAGATGAATCTTCAGTTAAAGATTATAGGGATTCTTTTGCAACCATACCAGAAAAATTATATCAAGTTTATAAAGATTTATGTGACGCATAAACAAACATAATCAAATAAAAACTTGCTTTTGCCTTGTATTAAACTATAAGCTAAATTATGGATATGGGAAAAATTGCCGTTTTAAAATTTGGTGGCACTTCGATGGGTAGTGCTTCCAGCATGCAAGAATGCATGAAGTTAGCAAAAGAAAGAATTTCACAGGGTAAAAGACCATTTTTCGTTGTTTCAGCCATTTCAAAAATGACCGATTCATTGTTGAGAATGTTGGAATTTGCGAAGCACAAGAAGAAGAAGGACATATCTTTATTACTCGCCTCATTAAAAAAAAGACATTTTGATATTTTGAATGAACTCACAAGCAACCAAGAACTACTCAAAAAGTATACCCAAGTGTTAAATAAAAAATTTTCCTTATTAATGGGCATTTTAAATGGTGTATCATTATTAGGTGATTATAGTGATAAAACACATGCTTTGATTGCCTCATTTGGAGAAGATTTGTCAAGTGAGTTGATGGAATGTTGTTTAATTGAAAATGGGATTAAGGCAAAAAAAATATCTTCAAAGAATTTTGTCAAAACAAAAGGAGATTATCTTGCTGCCGAAGTAGATTTTGCAAAAACTAAAATAAAATTTAAAAAAATTCTAAAACAGATAAATGATGTGACTTTTGTCATGACTGGTTTTTTTGGTTCAGATGGAAAAAATATTCAGTTATTAGGGCGTGGTGGAAGTGATTTTTCTGGTTCCATTGCCGGTGTTTCATTGGGCGCTAATATTGTGGAAATTTGGACAGATGCTAATGGTATCATGTCCGCAGATCCCAGAATTATCAAAAATGCCAAATCGTGGACTGAATTAAACAGAGATATTGCTGCTGAAATGGCAAGGGCAGGTGCAAAAGTCTTACATCCTAAAACTATTGTTGCAACTTTTTATGGAGTTGATGTACTTGTTAAGAATACTTTTGATAAAGACGGTCCTGGTACATTGATAAATTCCCTCATAAATGAAAATGGTGTTAGAGGTATTATTACTGATGACAATTTTTCAATCATCCATTTAGAAAATCAAGATATGTTTGGTAATAGTGGATTTGTCTCAAAAATTGGTAAAATATTGGAAAGAAATAATGTTTCAATCGATATAATAACCACAAGTGAAACATCTGTTTCTATTACTATAAAAACAAAAGACCTTTCCAAAAATCTTGTAGAGAATCTTGAAAAAATTTCTCGTGTCAGAGTCATAAATGACACAACAAAAGTATCTGTTATTGGTAGCAATATTAATAACTCAGACATTTATAAAAAGATTTTTGAAGCATTAGATTCGGATAAAATTACTCCGCTACTCGTAAATTCTAACAATTCAAATTGCAATGTGGGAATTATTGTTGCCACAAAAGATAAAGAAAAATGTTTGCTTGGACTACATAATAAAATATTTTAATGTTTCACATGAAACATTGTATATTTATGTCTCTAATATTCTAATTAAATTTTCATTTAAATGGTAAGCATTTTTGCTCTTCATTTTTTGTCCTATCTCCTTGTAAATAAATATTTTGGCTGCTAATGCTATATATTCTTTATCAATCGGTCTTTTTGTCAAACTGGTGTATTCATTTATGATTTTATCAAAAATCTTAGTTGGCAAATCCTTATATAAAAAAACAAAATCACT
>JAIRSX010000088.1 GCA_031255235.1 Rickettsiales bacterium | reverse complement strand
AGTGAATATGTGAGTAATATAATAAGTGTAAGATCTATAAAAGAAGAAAAAGGAGAGAGAGAAATTGCTTAATATAATTAATCAACTTTAATTAGTCAATCCCCAAAAAATATAATTCTGTGGACTGATAAAATTTTCATTTTAGAATAAAATATCTTATCATGATCAGCATGGGTTACATAACTTCAATAAATGGAAGCATCATAAAAGCAAAGTTTGATAAGTTACCAAAACTTTTAAGTAAGCTTGTGACAAAAAACAATGTCGTTATAGAAGTTTTTGAACTATTGAATGAAAACGAAGTTATGGGCGTTGCCATAAATGACGTTGGTAATCTGTCCTTGAAAGATGAAATTATTGATACGGAAGAACAAATCAAAATTCCTGTAGGTAATAAGTTATTAGGCAGAATGTTAAACATTTTTGGAGAACCAATTGATAATAAAGAGCCAATAAAAACAGACATATACAGAACAATACATCAACCATCGGTTCCTCTGTTTTCTCAAAAAACAGAAAGAGAAATTTATTTCACAGGTATCAAAATTATTGATTTGTTGTGTCCTTTGGAAGTTGGTGGTAAAACAGGATTATTCGGTGGTGCAGGTGTTGGTAAAACGGTTCTTATCACTGAAATGATTAATAATATGGCACTAAATTATGATGGTATAAGTGTTTTTTGTGGTATTGGTGAAAGAACAAGAGAAGGTGAAGAATTATATACAGAAATGAAGGAAGCAGGTGTCTTGGATAAAACTGTAATGTTTTACGGACAAATGAATGAACCAAGTGGCACAAGATTTAGAGTAGCTCATTCGGCATTAACAGCAGCAGAATATTTTAGAGATACAAAAAAGCAAAATGTTTTATTACTCGTTGACAATATTTTTAGATACGTGCAAGCGGGAAATGAGATCGCGAGTTTAACAGGAAAATTGCCTTCTCACGTCGGTTATCAATCAACTTTGGCAAGTGACATTGCCGAATTACAAGAAAGAATTACGGGAACAAACGAAGCATCTATTACATCAATTCAAGCAGTTTATGTACCAGCAGACGATTTCACTGATCCATCGGCAACTCATCTTTTTTCTCATTTATCTGCTTCTCTCGTTTTATCAAGAAAAAGAGCAGGTCAAGGTTTGTATCCAGCAGTTGATCCTTTGAACTCAAATTCAAGTATGCTTTCATTAGCAAATAAGGAACATTATAATTGTGCCATGAAAGTTAAAAAGATACTTACAGAATACGAGGAACTGAAAAATGTTATCGCAATGCTTGGTTTAGAGGAGTTATCTTTGAAAGACAGAAAGATTGTTGCCAGAGCAAGAAGGGTGGAGAAATTTTTGACTCAGCCATTTTTTACAACCACCCAATTCACAAATATTCCAGGCATTTCCGTTTCTATTGAAAAAACAATAAATGGATGTAACAGAATTATTGATGGAGAATTTGATGATTATAGCGAACAGTCATTCTATATGATAGGTGGTATTGATAATTTGAAAAGTGTTTAATATGTTTAAAAGAGTTTCAGTTTATATAACAAAGGATATTTTTAAAAATTTTTTTATACTATTTGCCGGGATTTTTACCCTAATTTTTGTTATTGACTTCACAGAAAATATTGGAGAAACGATTTTTGAAAATACAGATATTTTTACAATATTAAAAGTGGTTCTTTATGAAGTCCCAATATTTTTAGAACCTATATTGGTATTTATATTATTAGTGTCAGCTCTGATAACATTTTACAAATTGTCGGGTAATAACGAAATTACAATAATGCGAGTTAGCGGTTTATCTCTATTTAAAATCACAAAACTTTCTATGTTTGTTTCCTTTATGCTTGGAGTTTTTGCTGTTTTAGTTTATAGTCCATTAGCAACCAAATTAAATTTAAAATCGCAAGAAATTAAAAATAACGGAAAGGGTTTGGTCACTTTTAGGAATGCAATTTTTTTCAAAGAAAAAGCTGATAACATTATAATTAAAGCAAACGGTGTATACATTGACTCTTTGACTTTCAATAATGTTTCGATCATGTACTTGGATACGAAAGGCGTTTTTTTAAAAAAAATTGACAGCAATCAACTATCTTTAAATGAAAATAAATGGATCGCCATCAATAATTTCGTTTACACGGAAGGAAAAGAAAGAGAATTTATTGAAAAAATTGAGATTCCTGCGACTTTATCAAAAAAAATTGTAAGAGGAATTATAGAAAGAGATTATGATTCCGCCGATAAAATACATTTTTTAAAACTAAGAAGAATAATAGGAGAACTTAAAAATACTGGCTTTGATACAACAAAATTCGAAGTCAAGTTTTTTTCTAAAATTATTACACCTTTTTTGTATGCTGTTATGATATTCATTTCCGCCCATTTTGGTATAGTGCATAATAGAAACAACAAAAAATTTTTGTCCTTCGTTCGTGGTATTTTCTGCGGATTTGGAATTTTTATATCAAATACCATAATTACAGAATTCGCCAATGCAAAAAAAATATCTGTATTAGATGGTAGCATTTTCTTAATCTCTATTTACATAATAATAGGAATTATGTCTCTCCTAAAAAAAGACTACAAAATTTGATTTTTCCATCTTTTATGAAATAATTTTTAATTGAATGACTAAAAAATTATTTGGCACGGATGGTATTAGAGGTAGGGCAAACACATATCCTCTGACACCGGATATGACTACAAAAATTGGGATGGCAATTGGAACCGTCTTAAAAAGAAAAGGACACAAAAATAACATTGTTATTGGTAAAGATACAAGACTTTCTTGTTACATGCTTGAAAACGCAATTTGTGCCGGTTTGAATTCTGTTGGTATTGATGTTTTATTATTAGGTCCAATTCCAACTCCTGGCCTAGCAATGATTACAAAAACAATGAATAATGACATCGGAATTATGATTTCCGCTTCCCATAATCCATATTATGATAACGGTATAAAACTCTTTGATACAAACGGGATTAAATTCCCAGACAAAATTGAAGAAGAAATTGAAAAATGTATTGAGGAAGAAGCATACTTAAAAGAACTTGTTATTGATGACAAAATAGGTAGAAGACAAGTAAGTGAAAATGCTCTATATCAACAACGATATATACAATATATAAAGTGCAGTTCTCGAACAGTAGAAATTGATTTTAAAATAGGTTTAGACACCGCTAACGGTGCGTCTTATAAAGTCGCCCCTATTATTTTTAGTGAGTTAGGCGCAAAAATTTTCCAAATAGGAAACACTCCAAACGGAATAAACATAAATGAGAAATGTGGTTCCACCGACACAAAACAATTAACACAACTTGTTATTGATAATGGATGTGACATTGGAATTGCCGTAGATGGCGATGCTGACAGATGCATTTTAATAGACGAAAACGGAAATGAAATTGATGGAGATAAAATTATAGCATTGATTACCAAAGATTATTTAGAAAGAGGCAAATTAAAAGGCAACGCAGTTGTTACAACCCAAATGTCAAACTACGGCTTTGAAGAATATATAAATTCTCTCGGTTTAAATCTCATAAGAACAAAGGTCGGTGACAGATATGTGGCGGAGGAAATGCGAAAAAACGGTTATAACGTTGGAGGTGAACAATCCGGACATATAATTTTGGGCGATTATTCTACAACGGGTGATGGCATTATGACTGCATTAAACGTACTAACCATAATGAAAGAAAAGGGACTAAAAGCAAGCCAAATTTCAAATTTATATCAAACTACTCCACAAATACTAAAAAATGTAGAAGCGAAAACAGAGATATTGGAAAACAAAGAGTTAAAAGAACTTATTACTTTCTATGAAAAACAACTGGAAGGTAATGGACGACTCCTTATAAGAAAATCTGGCACTCAACCACTAATAAGAGTTATGGCAGAAGGCAATAATGAAAAATCAATAAATGAAATAGTTGATAAAATTATTGATAAAATATCTGATCTTTCATAATCCAATCAGGGTCGCTTGCACCTTGATCTGATGGTGTATTCAATTTGAATTCATGATTCGTAAGAATATCAAAAATATATAAGTGTGGAATACTACTACTCCCAAAAGCGTTACTTTGCTTAGAGTAAATTAAATATCTCCCATTGGGAGACCATCTAATTCCATCAATTAAATAAGCACTAACAGGTAACCTTTCATTTTCACCATCTGGAGTCATAAGCCCAATATAAAAATTCCCCCTTTCTATCTTAACAAAAGAAATTAATCGTCCATCAGGAGACCATGAAGGCTTGTCATACTCCCCAATATTCCCCCTACTAATCTGTTTAGTATTTTTACCATTACTATCCATGACATACAATCTCCTGCTTCCACTTTTATCACTAACAAAAACAATTTGTTCCCCATCTGGCGAATAACTTGGAGATGTATTTATGGCGTTAAGATCAGTTAGTCTTGTAACCCTATTGGTATCAAAATTTATTTTATAAATGTTTGTATGCCCACTCTTGCTCACCGAATAAAGCATTTCATTTACACCATTTGGATGGAAATTTGGAGCAAAAGTCATTTCATTATCTTTCCCTATCTTTTGTTTCGTCCTATTCAACAAATTTAATTTAAATAGATTAGGAAATTTGTTTACATATTCTAAATAAACAAGTTCATTCCTGTTGAATTTTGAAAAAATTGGAGTTAAAACTAAATTGTCACCATCCGTCAAATACCTTAAATTTGAACCGTCAAAATCCATTATCACAATTCTCTTTTTTCTATTTTTGATGGTTCCGGTTTCAGAAACAAACAACACCTTACTATCAAAATGCCCTGATATTTCATTCGTAAGATTCTCGTAAATTTTATCAGCGATCATAATGGAAGTTCGTTTATAGTCACTGGCATTTATGAGATAACTTTGAAAGAACAACTCTCTTTGGTCTAAAATATCAAAAAATCTAATTACCAATTCAAAATCCCCATTTTCATTCTCATTTTTAATATATGAAGTCAAAACAGCATCAGTATTTGAATCTCTATACTTGTCAATTATCATTTCAATTAACTCTGAGTTAGAAATGGAATCTTTGTATTCTATACCTGTAAATATGTTCCCACTCATTTGGAATTGGAAAAGATTTGTTGTAGACAAATTGTTTCTAATGATATTATAAATTCTATCAACAATCGGATTGGATGGTTGTTCAAAAATGATATTGGTTTTATTTATATCCGCATTGTCAATATTAAATTGTAACCCATTTTCTGCTTTCAGATTAGAAACCAACAAAATAAATAAAATAATTATCTTTTTCATATCACCAATTAAGGGTATACTTACTTGAGAGCAAATGTCAAAATTAACTTTTTAGAGATAAAGAAAGTTTTCCAGAGTTGACTATTATAATATTGTAATCAATAATCATCCACATGAATCATTTCCCCAACATATTTTCACAACCCCATTACCAATATGTTGACCAGAAGCACCACTCAAGCATTCTAATTGTGTTTTATCACAATATCCAGAGCCGCCACCACCGGCACCGGTTTCTGCGGCTCCTCCACCACCATACCAACCACCACCTGATGTTCCAGCACCAAACCAGCCACCTATACCACCTACACCACATCCACCAGTACCTTGCGTTCC
>JAIRSX010000057.1 GCA_031255235.1 Rickettsiales bacterium | reverse complement strand
CAAAATTTTTTATGTTAAGACTTGTTTTAATTGCAGACATGCCACACCCAATATCAACACCAACCGCATTGGGACAAATTGCCTGTTCCCAAGCAACTACACTTCCTATACAAATTCCCATTCCAGCATGTGTATCTGGCATTTGTCTAACATGTTTTACCCAAGGATGCATTGCAACATTTTTAATTTGTTCTAATGCAAAATTTTCGATATCTTCACACCAAGAAAGTATTTTGTTACCAAAGGTCTCTTCAAATAATTTTTTCATAACGTAATTTTAATTTTTTAGATTTTGTTTGATCCTTTATAACTGTATCTAAATACAGATCATCTTAAATGCAAAAATAAACAAAACCTCCCTGTTTAAAGAAACAAGGAGGCTTTTTCGTGTTAAAAAAATACTCTTGCTTGTGCTCCTACTTGGTTAGTTGCAGTACTATTACCAGTATTAGGTTTATTTTTAATATTGTCATATTGTAAAACGATTCTAACATCGTTTCTTGGTGCATAACCAACAACGCCAGAGATTTGTTTCACATCAGTTTTAGAAAATTCTTCAGTCTGATTGTAGAATCCCCCAAAATAGAAAGCATTGTTCTGTTTTGTTTTTAGGTTTGCCGCATTGTCAAAATCACCGCCTATGGCATATAAGAAAGTAGCGGAATAAACTACTGTCTTAGGAAGTTTGTCAGAACCATTCTCTTTTTTGGTATCATTTATAGTGGTAGCAACACCAGCATAAATCCCGCGAGGAGTATAACTAAAGTCGGCAGAATATGTTTTTATGTCCGAATCTTTGTTGTTTTTATCTGATACACCCAGATATTTACTATCTCCACCAGGATTAAGACCTTTCACATCATCAGAATATGCTATAGCACCTCTTATATTGAAACCACTGTTAGTAACATATCCTAATGTCAAGCTATAAGTATTGTTATCAAAAACGGCGGCATTAATACCTAAACCATCGTTGTTATATGTATAACCAACACCAGCAAAGTATGAGTCAAAAGGACTAAAATTATTTACAACACCATTCAATGAACCGCTATTGGATGAGCCGAAGCCAGCAACAGTGAGAGCATTAAAAAACTTACCAACTTTAAACGTTCCAACATTTGTTTTATATGTCAAAAATGCTTCTTCTAATCCAGCAGCATATGTTTTTCCGCCGCTTCCGTTGTTATTTCCAGTGGTATTAAAACCAACATATCCACTTATATTTTCGTCAAATGGTTTTGTAAAATTGAGTTTAAAATTAACTGGATCACCATATACACCCTTTGCTACTTCATTGCTTTTTTTTGAATAGGTATAACCAGATTTTATTCTACCTCCAATTTTAACTGATTCATCTGCTTTAACAACACTTACTGACAATGCCAACGTAACAGTTGCCAATATCACACTTTTTTTATTTTTTAACATTTTTCCTTTTTTAAATGAACTATTTGCGAGTTACTATTCTTAATTTTTTTATTAAATAACTCTGAAAATTTGATGCTTGGAACCATTGTTCCGCCCATCGAGATCTGTCACAGGACAGACCAAAGAAAATTATATATGTGCTTTGTAGCACATACGCCACATACATACACACTGGCGACAAAAACTAACAATCAAGTTTTTATAATTTTCCATAAAATACGCCCTAATTTTATCAGGGATAAAAAAAAAGTCAAATTTATTTTTTGGAATAAGATAAAGAGAGGGAATAGAGGAATATTATCAGTTCGGTTGTGTTTACAACAAACTAATATAAAGCCAAAATCGATTTATAATATGATGTATTGTCCCATCTATTATTTTTTTAGATTTATAACTATAGAATCTGATAAAATATCATGTAATAGTGCTCCATCCTCTTTAAAGAAGTATGTTAAACAACCAATAAAATAAATTTGTATATTTAAATAAGCGTAAATACCCCTGAACACTGCATCAAAAACTCCCATCTTGCTCTTTTTCTTATGAACTACCATAACTTTAAGCAATTGTTGTCCTATTGTTGCTTGTTTTTTGGAGCAAATGAAAAAAGTCTGATATAATAAAATCATCGCAAGATATGTGTATTGAATTTTCAATAGATTAGAATAATCCATATTTTTTTGTATTTGAGTAATATTGTTTTCTATAACGGCGGTTTCAACGAATGGATTTAAATCAAAGTTAAAATAACTTAAGCAATTAATTATGATTATCAATAAAATGTATACAAACAATATATCAAACAGAAAACTAAACACTCTTTTGAACGGTGTCGCATATATATCGTCTTTTTTTATGGAAAAAAATATCCTTCTCATTGTGTATAAGGGTATGATTAAAAACAGAAAAAACAAATTTTTGTGGATTATAACTGTTGCTTAATAATTAATAATTTGATTTTTGTTTCATTATCATTTTATGATGTATAGAAAAATATAATAGGATAAATATGAAATTTAGTTTTTCTTCCATAAAGTCTTTGAAAGAGATTGAAACTAGTGTTTTAGTTTCTGTTTTAAACAAAAAATTTGTTAATGACTTTTACAAAAAAAATGGTAAGTGTGATTGCGGTTCAAAATGCAAATGTGGTAAAATTTGTTTGTGTAAGAAAACACCATTACAACAGGCAATTTATGATAGCAATTTTGAGGGAGAAAAGGGGCAATCTGCGGTTGTTTCTACTAATTTTGGTAAAATCATATTTTTTGGTATAGGGGAGGAGGAGGATGCTGATGGTCCTGGCAAATATGAATCAGTAGGGTATTCTTTATATAAAACCCTTAAGTCCTTAAAGGTAAAAGAAGCGTCAATTTTATTTGAATCATCTGTGGAAAAAATTACTTTTTCAAAAAACAAACATCAAATTGACTTTCTGAATGGTATTTTGTTGGGTGGTTATGATTTTACAAAATATATGTCAAAAGACAAATCAAAATCAAAGGAAGTTGTTACGGAATCCTTGACAGTTTTGACTGATAGCAAAGAGTTGCCAAAACTTTTTAAAGAAAAGGAAATTATTGCTAAAAATGTGTTTTTTTGTAGAGATTTAATAAATGAGCCTGCAAATGTTTTGTATCCAGAAAGTTATGTAGAAATCATCAAAAAAGAATTCAAAAATTTACCTGTAAAAATTGAAGTTTTAGATGAAAAACAACTTAAAAAAATTGGGGCAAATAGTCTTTTAGCAGTCAGTCAAGGAAGTGTAAGAGCTCCGTTTTTAGTTAGTATAGAGTATAATGGTGGTAAGGGTGCTCCTGTTGCTTTTGTTGGAAAAGGTGTTTGTTTTGATAGTGGAGGGCTAAGTCTTAAACCTTCATCTGGAACAAGTATGGAAATGAAAGAGGATATGTCTGGTTCCGCTGTGGTGGTTTCAACTTTAAAATTGCTTGCTGAAAGGAAAGCAAAAGTAAATGCTGTTGGTGTTGTTGCTCTTGTTGAAAATATGCCTTCTGGTACTGCCACAAAAATACAGGATATAGTAAAATCATTATCTGGACAAACTATAGAAATTTTAAATACGGATGCGGAAGGGCGGTTGATTTTGGCTGATGCTTTGTATTATACGGCGACTAAATTTAAACCTCAAACAATTATTGATTTGGCAACTTTGACTGGGGCAATTTGTGTTGCACTTGGTGATGGATTCGCTGGTAATTTTTCGAATAGCGAGGAATTGGATGAGGAACTCAAATCTGCTGCCAAACAAACTACTGAATATATTTGGAAAATGCCACTAAGTCCAATTGGTGAAGGTTACGATAAAATGATTGATAGTGATTGGGCAGATATGAAAAATGTTGGTGGTCGTGATGCTGGTAGTATAACTGCTGCACAATTTCTACAAAGATTTATAAATAAACATTCTAAATGGGCACATCTTGATATTGCTTCTGTTGCATTCGTTAGGAATAGTAAGTACTTTGTAGACAAGGGAGCAACAGGGTGGGGTGTTAGATTATTGAATGAATTGATAAAAATAAATTACGAGAAAAAAGTGTAATTTTTGTTTCGTTTGATTCTTGATCAATGTATTCTTTTGCGGTATTTGTATGGTGGATGGTTTAGTTGGTTTTTATATTTAATATTTATAAATACTTTCTTACCTTCCATTATCCAAATGAATGGTTCCACTCTGTTAAATTTAGTAACCAAAAGTTAGTATTTTGATACCAAACAAATAGACCTTTACTTTGTTATTTCTTCTTTTGATTTTTAAAACAATTCCTAAAACTTTTAAAGTTTTTACTTTTCTTTTATCAAATCTTAAAAATAAACTTTCAAAAAATGGTGTCATTTTGCAAAAAAACCAAAATTCATTAAAACCATATTTTAAACTAGGTTCTTCGTCCATATCAATTAACCATGGTCTTTGTCCTTGGAAATGTCTAACTACACATTGTTTATAGGCATGAAGAATTTCACTATTCAAATTACCACTTCTTAAGTTTTCATCCAAACATAAGTTGAATTTTTTATCTAATTTTTTATAATTGTTTAAAAAAAACTTATTCAAAACATATTCCTCTGGAAACAATAGATAAGGACGATATTTCTTTTCAATTTCAAAAAGTTTATCCGCAATATTATTCTGTCTCCATTTTTCACAGTCGATTAATAAAACGCCAGCATTAAAATAATCTATATCACCGTTTATATCCAATTTTGGAAGTTGATTTGCGTATGTGTTTACTCCCCCAAGCATAAAATTCTCTAAATCAATATTATATAATTTTGAGATATCGTCCAATACAATTGTATCGGCATCTATAAATATTGCTTTGTTTATGTCTGGTTTTAATGTAGGAATTAAAAATTTAAAATAAAAGATGGGATTTGCTCCAACGTCTATCTTGCTATCAAACTCAATAAACTCAATGGAAAAATTATTGAATTTCTCTTCTAATTTTGTAAATAGTTTCTTGTTAAAATCTGAAATCTCCTGAGACAATATATAAATACTGATGTGTTCGTCACCCTTATTATATAAAATACTTGTAATTGTCACATAAACAAAGGGGATGTAAAAATTATCACTTGAAAGAAAAACTGGTACATTCTGCTGTGGGGGGGGGGGGGGGGGGGGGGGGGGGGGGGGGGGGGGGGGGGGGGGGGGG
>JAIRSX010000054.1 GCA_031255235.1 Rickettsiales bacterium | reverse complement strand
TGGAGTACCATTTTACAAAATATTTTTTACTCCACGAAGTTTTTACGAATATATCAAAAATATAAAAAATACTATGTTATAATAAAAATGTAAATACTCTTAAAAAAAAAATCTTACCTTAGTATAAATAAGAGTATTTATTTTTTTTAATAAAAAGGAAAGTAAATGGCAACAATTACATTAGCAGCCTTAAATACTGGTTTAGCAATATATAGTGCACATAAAGCTGATAAACAATTAAGGCAAGCAAAAAGAGATTCAGAAGCTGCTGCTGCAGAGCGGAAGGAAGCAAAAGATAAAATAAGAGAAGAGGAAGAAAAAGCAAAAGCTTCATCACAAAAATTATCCTCTGATATAGCAGAAGGTGAGCAACTTCAGCAAAAAAAGAAAATGTTAGCATATCAAAATCAAGGTGGCGATGCCGGAGGATTATCAAGTGATGATTATTTCAAAAACAACATAGTTTAATAAAAAAAAGGAGAAATATATGGCAAAAGTTATGGAAAAATATTTTAATGGGACCATGAAAATATTAGCATACAATGTACTTGGAGTCGAAAGAGGAGACGAGTTACTGGGAGGAACTATGAAACAAGAACGATTGCAAAAGGAAGCAAATAATAAGCATAAAGCAGACTTAGAAGAGTTAGAAAGAAAGAAAAAAAATCAACAATCTAATTCTTCGGACAAATTAAGGAGCACAGGTTTTGATAAACTAGATAATACTTCTTTAGATAAATTAGAGAATAATTCTTTTGATAAATTAGATAATAACAGCAGATTATAATATGAAATCAGATAATCTATTCTTTAAGACGGTTACGGATGCAATTGACGTATCGGAATTGAATAATTATTATAATAAGTTGTGTTCCTACCGCACCAAGTACTTGAAACTATTTTTCAAGTTAGGTTACAATTGTGATTTTTGTTTCAATGGTATTGATGATAAATGGGAAACGGAGGGTGCTTTGGGATTAAACATAGCAACAGAAAAGAGAGAACAGGAAGAGATACCTATTTATGACACTACTATACGTGACTGTATAAAGAAGTATTCTGCCAAAGTGTTCTCTCTTGTCTATGGTAATGGTGACAATTTTATGCTGTTAGATCCAAAGACTGAAGCACCCACAGATTTTTTGAATACCATCAAGAAATTACACATCAAAGAATTGAAAAAGATTGATTTTGAGGTAAGTTGCTATAATTTGCTTGAGAAGTTTGCTATATATGGAACTAATTGTTTTATCTTACAGAAAAACGTTGATTTTCAATATGAAAAAATTCTGTATGATTTCAAAACATTCGACATAACAAATTTTGTTTTTGATGGGACCAAAGACAAAAACATTTACATTGATTTGAAAATGTTTAATAAAGAAATATTGGAGAAGTTCAAGGAAAGTCCCGCCCTTGAAAGCAGAATGAAACAATTGCTCGACAACCCATTAGAAAAAACACATATAAGATTTTACTACTGCAGAAACAAGCAGTTCAGAGATACACCTTTCCTAAAAGAGGTAAAGTATTTTGGTATTTATTACTTTGCTGATAGTAACAAAATAATAGACGTAGATTTTTATGATCTGGATGTATTACATATCAACACTGACAGAAAAGTAAATGATGAGCTATACGGAAGGAGTATATGTTCGGAAGCACTGCCAATTGTGATCTTACAGAATCTAGTTAAAAAATATGGAATAAAAGCATTGAAAATACTCACAAGCAACCCTTTAGGTAAATATGGAGGCAATAGAACTGATAAGGAGGAAGTCGACATCTATACGACTGATGATGTTCTTGATTTTGAATACATACAAGCTTTTGGAGGAAATTCACCTATTTTTCAGATACCTGTTCAAACAAAAGATCCAACGCAAATACTGAACATGATTTCGGAACAAAATAAACAGATGCTTTATAATTTATTCAAAATGGATGATTTGACAAGTCAGCAGGTGGGAAGTGGTGCTGGTGCAACAGCGACACTTGTAAATTATCAAAAACAAAACAGTGATCTTTTGATGTATAACTATTTGAACGTCATTGTAAAAGGATTTTTTGAAAAAATAGACAAAATTGGAATAGAACTAGTAATCAAAAATTATTCAGAATTAACAGGTGAGGAACTTCCGAAAGATGTACTGTACAAGTATTTAAATAAAGAAGAAATCTACACTATTAAATACACTAAAGGAACTTACGAAATTGATAATACAAGCCAGTTCCAGAAGCTAGGTATTAGAAATCAACAACTATTACAATTAGCACAGATGGATAATACAATACAATATACCATCAGCAGTCCTGATATTATGAATGAAATTGATAATCTACTTGCTACACCGGAAAAATTAAGAATAGATAGAGAAAAGTATGATGCTACGAAACAGCAGTTATTACAAGCACAAATGCAACAGCAGGCTGCTGAAGGTGAGGGATGAAAATTATAAATTTGAGGTAAAATTATGGTAAATGATATAAACGAAGTATTACCTACTTCCTATGCAAAATTAGATGGTAAGCAAATTGACTTAGTGTCATTAGTTAATGAAATAGAGGAAAAACTATTGATTGATTATCCATCTATAACCACTATAGATGATAAAGCAGATTTGAATGAACCTACTTTTATAAACAAAATTTTTGTAAAGGATACAGATGATGTTAATCATCTCATTCTTAATGAAGACGAAATAAAAAGCAAGTTTCAAGAAAAGTTCATTAATACAGGAGAACTTGATGTCGCTTACGTAGCAGATACTGATGGAGAACAAACTTACTATGGAATAGACCAGGCAAGCTCAACTCCTGACACAATTGCAAGAAGAGGAAGTTATGGTGAAGTAAAAACAGCGACACCTTTACAAGATGAAGACGCAACAAATAAAGAATATGTTGATGGAGAAGTAGCAAAAAAAGCAGACAATGATTTCGCAACATCTACCTCTAACTATGTGATAGGTGATGTGGTTTCAAGTTTTGTAACTAACAAAGTTTTAAATGTATTAAAAACAGCA
>JAIRSX010000099.1 GCA_031255235.1 Rickettsiales bacterium | reverse complement strand
AAGATACTACCGTAATGACAGAAGAGATTTGGCATATTTAAGTGAAAGACTATTAGGGTATTTTATTTGGAAAAAAATAAAAAATTTTTTTCTGTTTTTTTTATAATAACAATTTTTTTTTAAAATTTTATTTAAAAAAAACCCATAAAAACCCCCCCCCCCCCCCCCCTCGTTCTTTATTCATAAACCATCTCATTATGTTTCCCTCTATTAAATTATATTTCTAATATCAGTAATTTTTCCTGTCACAGCAGCAATTGCTGCCATAGCCGGACTTACTAGATGAGTTCTCGCTCCATCACCTTGTCTATTCTCAAAATTTCTATTAGATGTTGAGACTATTCTTTGAACACCATTAGCCCTATCCTCATTCATTCCAAGACACAAAGAACAACCTGCCCATCTCCACTCGAAACCAGCATCAATAAAAATTTGAGCGATACCCAAATCTTCTGCTTGCTTTTTAATAAAGTTAGTACCAGGAACAACTATTGCCTTAACCCCATCGGCAACTTTCCTACCTTTCAAAACCTCTGCTGCTGCTTTCAAGTCATCCAATCGTCCATTGGTACACGCACCAATAAACACTCTGTCAACTTTCAACCCCTCGATTTTGTCCCCACTCTTGATACCAATATACTCTAATGCCCTTTTCTTATTCTCTCCAACATCTGGAACAACCCCATCTATTGGAATAACATCCTCAGGTGAAGTTCCCCAAGTGATTTGTGGAACAATATCTTCCGCGTTAAATTCATACTCCGCATCCCATTTCGCATCAACATCACTCTTTAAAGTTTTCCAGTATGCAACTGCTTTGTCCCACATCTCACCCTTTGGAGACCAAGGAGCGCCTTTAATATAAGCAAAAGTTTTCTCATCAGGAGCAATCAAATTAACTCTCGCACCTGCTTCTATTCCCATATTTGACACAGTAAGTCTTCCATCCATTGATAAATTTTCAATGGTGTCACCCATAAATTCAACTGCATAACCCGTTCCACCTTTTGTGCCAATCTTACCTATAACGTATAAAATTATGTCCTTACCAGTAGAATGCCTGGGAAGATCACCATTTATGACAATCTTCATATTCTTCATTTTTCTCTGAGTAACGGTCTGAGTAACTAAAACTTGCTCTATTTCAGTTGTACCCGTTCCGAACGCCAAAGCCCCCATTGCTCCATGAGTTGCGGTATGAGAATCACCCTGTGTTAGGGTAACACCAGGCATAGCAAAACCAAGCTCCGGCGCCACAGCGTGACATATACCACCATGCAAAGAACCAGCAGGATGAAACTCTATTCCATACTTATTCAAATGTTCTCTATGGTATTCCAATTCCTCCCTAGCAATCTCATCAGCATAAGGTTTGCTGATATCCTTAGTATGAGTAACATGATCCTCAACAGCAAGCGCCTTGCTTGGATTCCTTGGTTTGTAACCATTTAAATCCATATCCTCATATGCTACCGGCGGCGTAATTTCATGCATTAAATGCCTATCAACATACAAAAGAGTTGTACCGTCCCCCTTTTCCTCAACAACATGGGATTCCCATATCTTATCATACAATGTTTTTCCTGTCATACAATAATATAGTAAACTGCTTTTTCCACATTAAATAATATATTTTTATTAATGCAAATAAAAATACTTGCCTTTTATTTTTTTTGATATTAGTATCTGGATTGTTTCGTGTAAATATTGAATATGAACTATAAGATAATAGATGTAATTTTGCCAAATATTTATGAAGAAAATCTTAATAAGATATCTCGAAAAGCGGAGGTGCTAAAGTATTGGTGCGTTCCAGTATGTGACGGAGAAACTTTAAAGTATTCCTTTCTTATCAGAA
The DNA here is from genome assembly GCA_031255235.1 of Rickettsiales bacterium. Lineage (GTDB taxonomy): Bacteria > Pseudomonadota > Alphaproteobacteria > Rickettsiales > UBA1997 > JAIRSX01. The sequence continues at coordinate 3,984 of JAIRSX010000099.1, read as the reverse complement.
ATACAAGCACAGAAATTATAATCGATTCTATTGTCCTAACCTTGAGAATGGAACATAAAATCGAAAAAAAAGAGGATTTAAGCTCTTTAATTACAATCACGGACATCGATGCTTTGTTGCCTCAAATCAGTGAGAACAAAGATGAATTTATACACAAAAAGAGAGTTATCAACAGAGTGAGTATTGAAGAACTATCTGAAAACATTGAAAAATCTGTTTATTTGTCATCGTCTCATATTTTCAATACAATTTTTGCCACCGTGTTATGTTGTATTGGCTACATAAAAAGAGATCCAACATTGTATATGGCCGCCGCTTCCGTTTCATCAATCCTTTCGAGCATAATTGGTTACGCAGTGGCAGTTTCTGTTGGTGACAAAAACAAAATAAGAAACTCATTAAAAACGGTCTTTGTCGCGTGCTTTACATCATTTTTAGTATCATATACTACCAGTTTTCTTGTTGGTTATAGTAGATATGATTACGCTAACGACTTAAAGCATTTCTTTAAAAATGTTAGATTTGATGCCTTTACACCAATTTTATCCGTAGTCAGTGGTTTATCCATCTCGCTTGGATTAGTAGGCGGCCTTTCCACTTTTTTACTTTCATTTATGCTCGGCGTTTCCATAACACCTGTATTGAGTTCTGTTGGTTCATTTTTTTATTTCGGTATGTACAATAGATTATTTGAAATGATCTTGTTACTATTAATGAATTTTACTTGTTTCGTTTTGTCATCGCTGCTCATCTTTAAGATTAAAAAAGTTCTCCCAAGAAATAGAGACGCTTTAAAAGAAAGAAAAAAATATTTATACGTTACATTATTTATAGGTATCATTATCATGGTTTACTTTTATTTAAGTGTTGAAAATTTTGTTATTGAGTAGATGATTGGAAAATTGAAAGGAAAAATTGATACCATTTGCGAGGATTACATTATTCTTGACGTTAATGGTGTCGGATACAGAGTCTTTTGTTCCGCTAAAGTTCTAACCAACATTAAAGTTAATGAGGAGAAAACTTTCATCGTAAATACAATAGTCAGAGATGATGCCATTTTACTATTTGGTTTTATAAGTAGCAGTGAAAAAAAGTGGTTTGACAGTTTATGCAAAATAAATGGTATTGGAAACAAAATGGCATTGAATATTATTGGTTCGTTAACGGGAAATGAAATCATAAGTGCCATTGATACAGATGATGAAAAACGATTTTGTGCAGTCCCAGGTATAGGTTCGAAACTTGCCAGTAGGATTGTTATGGAATTAAAAAACATGAGAAAAAAACTTGAAACGGACGATACTCAAATTTTAGACACAATCCCTAAAGAAGAAACATTTACAAATAAAGACACAAGACTCAAAGACGCTTTATCTGCCCTTGAGAATCTTGGATACCAAAGAAATACTTGCTACGGAATAATAGCAACACTTCTAAAAGAAAAAAAAGATATAGTTTTGGAAAGCTTGATTACTGAAACATTAAAAAAAATAAATAACTTTTAATGTTATTTGCAATGGATATTTACTAAATAAAGCTCAACAAATAATCTATTCCACCATGATCGTTCTTAAACAATTCCATGATCTCATCCAACTTTTGTTTGGTGTAAATTCTATTGTTTACATTATGAAGTCCGTGTAATTTTTCAAAATCTAAATAGTGACATTCTATGTGTAGAGGTAAACAATTATCAATATCAGTTTTACCACCCTGCGAATACGGCAATATATGATGTCCGGTTATATTACTCAAATTTCTAATATCAAGAGGTTTGAAACATAAAGGACAAATAAAATTGTAAAATTCACAGGCTTTCAAGATTTGCTTTTTTGAAAAACATCTGTCATCCGAAGTTGTTTCATACTTCTTCAATAAAACAGAATTCATTTTATTTGCTATCGCCATATTTTCAACAGATTTCATTGAGATATTGAAAATATTCGCTATGTATTCCTTTGAGATACCCAGCCCTATTAAATAACAAATTTTTTTCTCCAATTTAGAAAACGGTTTTTCATTTATTTTTCTTATAAAGTCCTCATAATATTCCTTCAACTTGAAATTATTCAATTCACTTTTATCTTTTTGTTCTTGTTTGATCTTGAGTTTTATATCTTTCAGTGGCAGTTTTTTATACATAACAAAATTCTCCAACTAATCTAAAATAGCGATATATTAACGTTTATTTTGCTAATTATATCAAGTAATATACTAAACGATATATCAAGAGTGTCAATTAAAGTTTTCATTTTCTATATGTCGCTTTCTATATGCTACGGTAAGATAGTAGGCTTTTCGAACATATGGGAAAATGATTTTCCTTTTGATAGTGACAGATATTATACAAATGGCATTCAGTTTACACTTTTTGACGAAAGTGGCAACACTTTTGGTATAGGACAAAAAATTTATACCCCAAGGACAGATTTATTGGACAGAAAATATGCCGCCCATAGTTACATTTACCACACCAGAGTTCATTATTTTCAAAATCTTACGGTTTTGTACGGACTTTCATTGGGTTTGACTGGTCCTATTGCCAAGGGAGAGGAAGTGCAAAATTATATACATACTATGATTGGAATTGGTAAAAAGAACTGGAACGAAGGTCAAACAAAAAATAGATTATTAATTAGCAGTAACACAATGATCGCCTACATTTTAAAAGAAAATAAACTGGGATTTGATTATAATTTATATCCAAAACTTATCTTAAACCTGGGAACTCCTTTTGTTCGAATTATTCCATCGTTAGAATTTAGAGTTGGTTATAATCTTGATAACGATCTACAGGAAAATAGAATAACTTTACTATCCTTAAAAAATAAGTCAAATGCAGATTTTAGTTTTTATGTTTTTGCCGAGTTTTTACAAAACGTCGTATTTAATAATGTCTTATTGAACGACTATAATAGATATCATAATGGATATGTTGGTGGTGGCACCATTAGATATAAAAAATTATCTCTCAAATATTCTGTTGTTTATAAAACTAAGGAATTCTTAAAACAATTTAGGAACCATAAATATTTTAGCGGAAATATTCATTGGGATTTTTAGTTTTTCTATCCTCTATGGGAAAAATTTTTGTATTTTGTAACACATCCATGTATACAGTCCACTATGAGTTTAGCAGATTTAACATTATTACAAGCAAAGCAAGGCCTTTTAGATAGAAAATTTTCTGCTATGGAATTGCTAAATGACTGTATTAAAAATTTAGAAAATAATAAAAATCTTAATGCTTACATTACAGAAACATTGGATTTAGCAGAGGAACAAGCAAAGACAGCAGATGAAAACATATCAAAGAATAAAGTAAGAAAATTAGAAGGAATACCATTTTCAATGAAGGATGTATTTTGCACAAAAGACATAAAAACAACCTGTGGTTCTCGAATTTTAGAAAATTTTATCCCACCTTATGAATCAACCTATTCACAAAAACTGTTAGATGAAGGAGTTGTAATCGTCGGTAAAACAAACTTGGCTGAATTTTGTGCAGATGGTAATAATAAAACAAGTTATTTTGGTGCCGTTATCAATCCTTACAAAGCAAAAAACGACGATCGCAATTTAGTTCCGGGCGGTTCCAGTGGCGGTTCCGTTGTATCATTGGCAACAAATACCTGTCTCGCTAGCAGCGGAACAGACACGGGAGGTAGCATAAGACAACCTGCTTCTTACACAAATTTAGTTGGCTTAAGAATGACATATGGTAGAATTTCGAGATATGGCACAATTGCATACGCATCAAGTTTAGATCAATCTGGTTTTTTTACAAAAGATGTTAGAGATATGTCTTACATTTGCGGAATTCCATGTGGCAAAGATAACAAAGATTCCACAAGTGCTGATACGGAAGTGCCGGATTTTTTAGCAAATTTAAATCCCAATATTAAGGGTAAGAAGGTTGGTGTTATCAAAAATTTCTATAAATTCTATGATAACTCTGACGATGTAGAACCAGAAATATCA
>JAIRSX010000098.1 GCA_031255235.1 Rickettsiales bacterium | reverse complement strand
TCTGATAAGTATAGATGTAGAAGAAGAAGATTTGGATTAAGGTTTAATCTTATAGCAGGGATTTATAACTATGAATTATGAAAGTAGATAAGGAAGGATTTTTACGCACCAGGTCTATTTCTGGTGGGTGGGGGGTGGATGTTTTAAGAGGGGGAAGGGGAGAGAGGGATAGAGGTAGGGAGGAGAGAGGAGAGATGGGATTTTTTTGTGACTTGTTCCTAATGGTGCATAAAAATACAGATACGTGTTGTTCGTATCTGTATAATTTTTTTGTTTGATAAATTGCTAAACTTAGTAAACTAAATCTACCCCCTCTTTTTTCAACTCATCTTGTAGAATTTTCTTACATTGTTCTAATCCATCATTAGTTAATGCCTCAGCCCTTGCTGTCATTGCTGGTTCTGTATTACTACCTCTAATCAAAAACCAATCAGTTTCGTTCAAATAGACTCGTGCTCCGTCAATATCCATAACTTTATATCCTGTTTCTTTCATTCTTTTCGAGATTTTTTCAGGTATCTCCCATTTTATGCTGTCAGTTTGAGTTTTTATCTTGTACTTTTTTGTTGAAAATGTCTTAGGGAAAGTTTGTCTAATATCATATAAAGTTTCATCAATATTTGATATGTAATTTACAATTTTCATTAGGGCAACCAAACTGTCATCAAAATTATGGTTGTCACCATAATAAGCATGTCCAGCAGTTTCTGCAGCAATTTTGATGTTATCGCTTTTCATTTTTGCTTTAAATAAAGAATGTCCCGGTGGGCAGAAAACGACTTCACCTCCAAAATTTTCAATATCCATAACAACGGATTGAGAAGAGGTAACTTCTAATAAAACTTTTTCTCCTGGGTTTTCCTTTAAAAATGGTCGCATCATAACATCGAGCATTTCGTCACCGAAAAAGATATAACCAGTACTATCAGCAATACCAATTCTATCGCCATCGCCATCAAACATAACACCCATATCACATTTTTCTTTTTTAATGGTCTCCACCATCAAATCATATTGATCAGGTAAAGATGGATCGGCAAGATGGTTTGGAAAACTACCATCCGGCTCAGTAAATAAAAATATAGGATCAATGTTCATTCCGGTAGCAACATCTTTGATTACGTTGCCTACTGTACCGTTACCAGTATCAAAAACAATTTTCAATCTTTTTTTTGAAGGTTGTAAGAATGATAAAACATATTTTATATAATCCTCTCTAACATCTGCTTGTTTCAAAACGCCTTGTCCTTCCGCAAAAGAGCCACTTTGTGCAATTTTACCTAATTCTTGTATATCATCACCCCAAACCGGATCATCTTTCGTAAGCATTTTGAATCCATTATATTCCTTTGGATTATGAGAGGCGGTAATTATCATACCACAATCAGCATTTAAGTGCCACATCGCCCAATACATACAAGGAGACATCACCATCCCGATATCTATAGCGTCTATACCAGTAGTCAAAAGACCTTCAATGAATTTTTGTTGTAATATTGGAGAATGCGTTCTGGCATCTCTACCAACCACACAAAGTTTTCTATTCTGCTTTTTTAAAAAAGTTCCATAACTTTTTCCTATAAAAAAAGCATCATCATTACTAAAGTCTTTTTCGTAAACACCCCTAATATCATATCTCTTTAAGATAGATTTTGTAAAAGTATGTCCCATATAATAAAATTATTATGTATAGATATAATAGAACATAATTTCGCATTTAAAAACAAATTTTTTATCCAAAATTTAATTTATTTTTTGTTTCATCGATTTTGATTTTGTCAAGTTCCTTATCCTTCTCTGTCATCTCTTTCCAATTTTCGCAACCTTTAACGCCCAATTTTGTAAAGAAATTTCTATAATCAGGGATATATTTATCATCTGCTTGAATAATATATCTACCGTCGGCATCTTCATAGTAAATGTATTTGCTGTTTTCTTTAAGATAATCTTGTAATTGCGAAAACTTATTTATCTTAAAAATTTTTACACCGGTATCTTTTGCGAATTCCTCAATATGATTATAAAAATTTATATTTTTGTAGCCATTGCCGGATGTTGGAATGAAATGTAAATGGGCATGTTCGACAGACTGTCCTTGATTGCCGTATTCTATTAAAAATGGATCTGCAAAAATTTTATATATTTTTTCAACTAACACATTTTTTAATCTTATGTATTCCTCAACCAAACTATCATCCAATTCTCCCATTGCTTTAATGTGTTTTTTAGGTATAAGCATTACATGTCCTGCTGTGACGATTCCTATTCCAACTTTTATATAGAAATTGTCGGTTTCATACAAAATCCCATCCTCTTTTTTTAAATTACAAAAAATACAAGCCATGTACTGAGGTATAAATTAATCTTTTCTAATGACAAATATATGTTGTTGTTTTTGATTATTCAATAGGATTCAGACAAAATGAATAATTTTGTTTTTATCAAAAAGTTGAATACGATTGCTTCAGCAAATAATTGTGAATTTTTATGTTTTCTCTAAAGGATAAGAAAGTTTTTATCACTGGTGCAACGGGTGGTATAGGCTCTGCCATGGCAGAAGGTTTTGCAAAAGCAGGTGCTTTTGTTGGGCTTTCTGGAACAAATGAAACTAAACTTAACGAATTAAAAAACAAAATTGGAAATGCTGAAATCTTTCCTGTTAATTTAGGTGACCAAAGTAAATTGGATGGATTCATTGCTGATGTTGATACAAAAATTGGCGGTATTGATATATTGATTTGTAATGCCGGAATTACAAGAGATGGTTTAAGCATGCGAATGAAAACAGAAGATTTTACAAGTGTTTTGGATGTAAATTTGATTGCACCATTTATTCTGAATAGGGATGTTGCCTTAAAAATGATGAAAAGGATGTCCGGTAGAGTAATAAATATATCTTCTATTGTTGGTTTTATTGGTAATGCTGGACAGGCAAATTATGTAGCAACAAAAGCAGGAATTGTTGGTATGACTAAAACTTTTGCACAGGAATATGCAAGTAGAGGTATCACATTTAACTGTATTGCTCCTGGGTTTATAAAAACTCCAATGACAGATGTATTGACGGAAGGGCAGAAAAATGCAATGTTATCAAGAATTCCACAAGCGAAATTTGGAGAACCACAAGATATAGCAAACGCTGCAATATTTTTGGCGAGTGACGAAGCGAGTTATATTACAGGGCAAACAATACATGTGAATGGTGGAATGGCAATGCTTTAATATGTTTATTGTTTTTTTCTAAAAAAAGACTATATATAAGTTTATAGATTAAAGTGTATTTTATGAATATTAAACCGTTGTATGATAAAGTTTTGATTAAGAGGAAAGAGGCAGAGACTAAAACTGCTGGTGGTATTATTATACCAGATACCTCAAAGGAAAAGCCATCTGTTGGTGTTGTTTTGGCAGTTGGTGATGGGGTGTTGAATGACAAGGGAACAAAAACTCCTCTAATCTTAAAAGAAGGTGATGAGGTTTTGTTTTCTAAATGGGGAGGAACGGACGTTCCT
>JAIRSX010000083.1 GCA_031255235.1 Rickettsiales bacterium | reverse complement strand
GATATTGTTTCCAATATCCTCTAATTTATATCTGCTCGTTTAGAGCATCATAGCAATACACATCACGCCATTTAGCGATTTCCCTAAAACTGCAATGTATTTGCTTCCTATCATACTTTTCCCAAGATATACTAATAAATAATATTTTGTCAAAAAAATACACTTGCAATCTATCTTGAAAGATTCACACTGAAAAGTTCTTATTTAAAATAATCCAATATATAATTTTCTAAATCATTGGTATCAATTCTAACCTGTTTCATTGTGTCCCTATCTCTAATAGTTACACTTTCAGGTGCGTTTTCAAGTGTTTCAAAGTCAACGGTAATACATAGCGGGGTTCCAATTTCATCATTTCGTCTATATGCTTTACCAACATTACCAGTATCTTCATACTTGATTTTACCAATACCAAGTTTTTGGAGCCTACTTTTTACCTCCTGTGCTTTTGCCACAATTTGTTCTTTATTTTTTGCCAACGGTATCACAGCAACTTTTACTGGAGCGATATGTCTTTTAAACTTCAAAACAATTCGTTCTTCGTCACCAATTTTTTCCTTTGTATAAGCATCACAAATCAAAGCAAGAATACCTCTCTCAACCCCCCAAGATGGTTCGATAACAAAAGGTATCTTTTTATTAATATCAAGTTTTGTTGTAGAGTCTCTATTCGGTAGAACTTTTGCATTTATTTTGAAATCATCAGGGTTTTTTGTGTGGCTTCCCAAATCAAAATCTTGTCTATTGGCAATTCCCTGTATTTCATCAAACCCGTGCGGGAACTTATACAAAATATCAGTTGTACCTTTTGAATAATGTGATAAATCCTCCCTTGGTTGAACAAATTTCTGTAAATTTTCAGGTTTAATTCCTTGAGCGACCCACCAATCAAAAGAAAGATCGATCCAGTATTTGTGCCACTTTTCATCTTCACCCTCCTCTACAAAAAATTCTAATTCTGCTTGTTCAAATTCTCTAACTCTAAATAAAAAATTTTTAGGCGTAATTTCATTTCTAAATGATTTTCCAATTTGCGCTATACCAAACGGCAAAGTTCGTGAAGTTGTATCCAATATGTTTTTAAAATTTGTGAAAATTCCTTGTGCTGTTTCTGGTCTCAGATAGGCAAAACTACTGCCATCTTCTACTGGACCAACATTTGTTTTAAACATTAAATTGAAAGGTCGTGGCTCTGTTAAATTTTTGCTACCACAAAAATCACACTGCCCTGCAATCTTCAATTTATCATATCGCATTCGTTTTTTACAATCTTTACAATCCACAAGTGGATCAGTAAAAGTTGCTTCATGTCCTGAGTGTTTTAAAACTGATGGAAGCGTTAGAATTGCAGAGTCTATACCTTCAACATCGTCTCGCTCGTAAACCAAAAACTTCCACCATGCTTTTTTGAAATTATTTTTTAATTCTACTCCTAAAGGACCAAAATCATAAACACCCTGTAATCCACCATAGATCGACGATGATTGGTAAATAAAACCACGTCTTTTACATAAAGCAACTATTTCGTCCATAAAATTTCATGTTTCGTATACATCAGAATTATAGTTAAGGTTGAATAAAAGCAAATTTTATGTGTTATTTGATATAAAGCTGATATCATTCATTATAATGAATGTCTATATTCCCCTCAAAATTTAAAATTTTGTCCTTTATGACAAGTTTATCTGCACTTCCGTTTCCATAATTTCCAATGATGTTTACATTAAAAAACTCATACTCGTCTTTTTTGTTCAAAACTATTCCCTTTTTTGCTCGTATATAATTGAATTTTTCTGTTGTCTGAAATCTTGGTTCAATGATAATATTGTCATTTACAATAGATACATTATTTTCATAATCCTTATTCAAAATAACAAAATCATAGCAAATTTTTATTATCAAAAATAATAACAACAGTTTTAGAAAATTATATAAAACTTTTATTTTAAGAAGTTTTCCCATAGTACAATACTCCAAACAGTTATTAAGTATAGAAAAGAAATCAAAACAATGCAACTTCCAATATCCTTTGCAACCTTTGAAAAGGTATGTCGTTTACCGGAAATTCTATTTATGCAGACTTCTATGGCGGTATTTGTCAATTCAGCAATCAAAATACCGAACAGACTACTTATTAAAATTAGCCTTTGAACAACCAAAATATTTAAAATAAAGACAACTGGAAACAATACAACAAAAACCAAAACATCCTGCCTAAACGCTTCCTGGGTTCTAAATGTTACAATAAAACCATTAAAAGAATACTTAAAGGCAAACAAAATTCTTTTTATTCCAGTCCGTTTTTTCATAAACCCCAATATAAAGAAGCGTATATAGATGATAAAAAAAAGCAAAAAAAGTATTATTCTGGGATTGACTAATAAAAGTCGATTGTTATTTTAAAATAAACAATAATTATTAAGTGAATATTTTTTAATCCATATGAAACCGACTTGTAATTGTAAGTATTATTAGACTTGATTCCTATAAAAATATTTCTTTACTTTTTTTCAGTATCTTATGTAACTAAATGTTACTATAGTAGATAAATATAAATTTAATATCTAATGTTAAAATATGATTATCTTAAAAACCTGAACTTATAACTTGTTTCTGCAAACACACACGCACACACACACAAATAAAAAAAATAAAGAACCAAAAAAAATATTTTTTCTTTTCTTTTTTGATCCTTTACACAAACAATTAATTATAATAATAATTACATCTTTCAGTTTTTCTATCTAATTAATGGTTATTATTATTTTTTTAGCTATCGTTTTCCGTAGTAGACTGGCTATCCTCTAGAGTTTTCAGCATCTCTTCATCTTCCTCCCCTTCCTCCTGCTTGAGAACTCTGCCTTCTAAGGTTATTTTGCCCCCTTCTATTTGCTTCTGGTCTCCAATTTCCTCCTGTTGGAGTCCTTGGTTCAGCTGTAGCCACTGTTGCTGCTGGAGTCCTTGATTCAGCTTGGACTACTGGTTCATGAGTAGCAGATGCGACAGGATTAGTTCTGGTTCTAGGTTGCGGTGGTTGTAGTCTAACTACTCCTCTTGGTTGCAGTGGTCGTGATCTAGCGATTCCTGCTGGTGTAACAGCTGCTCCACTTGCAGTTCTTGTTGCGGCACTTTCTCTAGCTCTTTCTGGTGCTGAATCAAAATAATTATTCATTTTTCTTCCTGAGTCTTTGATTTTTACACTGCCTATACCCGTGTCATTTGCATCTTTAAGATACATTGTTATTTTATCACCTTCTCTTGAGAAAGAAACATGGGAAATCCGATTAGCAACATTAGGGAAAAGAGTTTTTATTTCATTTAGGTGAGAACGGCTAATGAAAATTATGATTATTGTTATGGCGCCGACAAATTCACAAAACAAATGTAAGAGGAATTTAGAAAATTGTTTGATAGGGATCTTGACACTTTTCTTGTGTTTAATGGAACAGGTGCAAATGTATTTGCATTGGAAATATTAAAGAGACCAGCATCTGCTGTTCTATGTACTGATATAGCCCATATTTATACAATGGAAACCGGTGCACCAACAAAAATTACAGGTATGGAGTTAATAACTCTTAAGTCAAATGATGGTAAAATGAATATAAACGAACTTCAGAAAAGCTTCAAAGTTTTGGGTGATGTCCATTATCCTCAACCAAAAATTGTATCAATTACTCAAGTAACGGAAAGTGGTTCGGTCTATACTCTCGATGAACTAAAGGAAATATCAAAGATATCCAAAAAAAACAATGCTTATTTGCATATAGATGGTAGCCGCATTTCTAATGCTTTGTTATCTATGGGATTAACTCCAAAGGAATTTATAGCCGAAGTAGAACCTGATGTTCTGATCTTTGGAGGTACAAAAAATGGTCTGATGTTTGGTGAGGCTATCCTTGTTTTTAATAAATCCTTGGCTGAAAATTGTATCTACTTAAGAAAACAAACAACCCAACTTATGTCGAAGATGAAATTCTTATCTGCCCAATTTATACCATATATAAAAGATAATTTATGGTATAAAAACGCAAAAAACTCAAACGATATGGCAAAGTATTTAAAAACCAAGTTAAAAGAGTTAGATATAGAGATTGTAAATTCTGTTGATGCAAATATACTTTTCGTAAAACTACCAAAACGAATAATAGAACCGCTGAGAGAATATTCATATTTTTATATATGGAATGATGATGAAGGCATATGCAGACTTATAACAAACTTTGATACAGAGAAAAGCGATATAGATGGATTTATTGATAAAATAAAAAGTTTATTAAAATAAAATTGTCTATTACAATAGTTAGATAAATTGCTTGTCGCGACAAACTAAAATATTGTTTTTTATTTTAAAATTTCTATCTTTAAGCAGATGGTAAGAAACTTGTTGTATTCTATTTTTTTTCATTTAATGTTGATTGCCTTGGTATTTGTGTCAACAGTTAATCTTGAAAACAAAAAAGTTTCTTTCGTAAGGGCAGATGTAACCCCAATGGTGCTAAATTTCATCGATGATAAAATCATTGATGACATCAAAGATATCAAAACAGATGCAGAAAATGAGATGACTAAAGGTATGACATTGGAACAAAAGATGGATCTGTATAAAAAAATAAAAAATAATAAAACTATAGAACAAACTCTAAAACAATATGAAAAAAGCAACAAAGTTATACGAAAGGATGTTGTTGAAGAAGAGGAAGCATCTACCAATGACTTTTCTTATCATTTTAGTCCGGTATACGTTGCGGAACACAAATTAAATAAAGCAGATAAAGATACTTTAATGAAAGATTTTTTGAAAAAAGAGGAAATAAGAAAAAAAATGAAAGAAAGAGGGGCAATACCAAAAGAGAATTTAAAAGAAAGAACCACAATCAAAAATGTTCAATCCGCATTGGAAAGAGCAAAAACAAAAGTGGTATTAGAAAAGAAAAATGATAATAAAAAAGCTGCAACAAAAACAAATGCTAAAATTGATGTTGCCAGTAAAGACTCTAAAACTAATACTACCAATACTACTAATAAAGAAGACATTATCGATGAGATAGACGAAATTGCTCTTCAGGTATTTATAAGCCAAAATAAAATTGACGATAATTTGAAACACATAAAAGAAGACGAAATTTTTACCAAAGATGATATAAAAAAAATTAAGGAGATTAGTGGCGGTGAATCCTCAAGGATTTCTCTTTCTTTGAGAGAAAGAGTGAATATAATACAGCAAATAAAGAATTGCTATAAAAATGCCATTCTTAAAAGCAGACAAGACAGTAAGATCGTTGTAAATATCATTATTGACGTCAAAAAGAGTGGTATAATTGATTTGGATAGTATTTATATTGAAAATACCAATCAAAAAGATAAGGATTTTTTAATTGCTCTTGACAATGTAAAAACTGCCCTTACTTTTTGTAGTCCTCTAAGAGGAATGCCAATCAATAAATATAGTCTGTGGAAAAAAATGGCATTTGTTTTTGATAGTAATAATTTGGAATAAATCATGGAAAATATACCAATCGAATCTTTGCACACAACTATGCTTGGTGAGAAACGTATAAAACACAATCTTGGGTTGGAAATAAATGATGTTGTTTCATGGTGCAAATCGGCTATTTCTGATACCAATAAAGGAACATTTATTCGCAAAGGTAAAAATTGGTATGTTTATGGTGATGATTATGTTTTGACTATAAATGCTATTATAACTACTCATAAACTAGTTAAAAAGATGTAATTCTCATTGTTTAAGTTTAACTAGAAACTTTTGTTTAATGTTTTGTCTTTTCCTTTAAAAGAAAGATAAATTTTGCCACCGAAAAACCCAACAGCATAAAAATTGCATTTAAGTAACTTTTATCAAGAAAAATATAAAACACTGTTCCAATAAAAAACATTCTACAAAAAAAACTCACAAAAAACAGATAATATTTTTTCATAGATGTCATTTTCTTTATTGTAAGTTTCAATACTAAAGTATTTACAATGCCGAGCAAAAGACCAACAAGAAGTAGCTTTAACATAATTAATCCATATACGTATCAACCTTCAAGCACAAATTTCTTAGCTCATCCTGAACACGCATCAAGTTTGACAACATTTCAAAATCAATCTCTTTCTCTGGTGTAATATCCGTTTTGTCAGACAAATCTGACAGAGAAATCTTTTTTAACTCATCAAGATTTTTTTTAAATAAATTTTTATTATCTTGTAGAAGAATCTTTAATCCTCCAATAGAGAACTTCTTTTCATGTAAGAAATACTTGAGTTTTAAGAAATTGTCAATATCTTTATCAAGATAATATCGTCTATTGTTTTTGCCAATATTTTTTGTTTCGAAAGCAGGAAATTGTTGTCCCCAATACCTGATCGTGTGTTCAGGTACTCCAATCTCTTTTGCGGCAAATCCAATACTCCTTTTCTTATCCATCAAATTGATATAACTTCTACCTTGTAAACTTATAATATATTTTGATTTTAATATCAAAATTAGTATAATCTACATATATCATGTCAAAATATAAAAAAAAGATATACTTATTTCTTTTGTTCATTGTTCTTGTTTCTTGTGATGGAAGGGGTTGTATTGAGGCGGACGATTTTGGGGAGTGGGATAAGGTTTCTTTTAAGGTTTTGTCAAGGAATGATATTTGTGGTATTGATACCACTGGTGGTTCTCTTGTTGGGGATGAAAGAGTCGAGATTTGTCTTGGTGTTGGAAGAAGTACAGATGCTACAAAAAGAATTAGTGGTGGAACTAAATTTAGTTCTTTGAGTAGAGAGAGGTGTGATTTGACTATATCAAAAGATTCCACATATAATGATATTTTTAATATTTTATCTTTATCGGAAGATGAAAGGAGAGCAAAATATACTACCGATGTTTCGTTTTCTGATAACTGTGGCAGTTCACCGATTGCTAGGACGAAAATTCTTCAGGAGTTTTTTGATAATGGTCTTGCTGAATGTATTACGGAATGTAATGCTAATGATACTGCTGACACCACTTATAATTATGACAGGTATGAGCCGGGTTGGAGAATGATGGATGTTGGTAACATCAAGATAGGAGAAGGGCAATCTATGGATATTAGGGTAAAGGGTAAGATCACCTTACAGCCACTTATGGAGAAAAAATATTCTTTTGATGCCAAAGAAAATGGTTTACAAATCTCTGATTTATATTTGGATTCAGGCGTTTTGTTTTCAGTTACCACAAATGTGAGTGATTCGGAAGATTTTCCATATGAGGACGTTAAAAAAAGGATTAATTCTTTAAGGAGAGCAGTTGTTTATGTTAAAAATCTTCCACATAATGCCGTGGTAGATTATTTGGGAAATTACTATGGACCAAGTCTGAGTTTTGATTCAATCAAAGACAATTATATAAGTTGTGTAAACGGTTATTGTGCAGTAAGTTGTAATACCAATTGCGGTATGCAAAAAACGACAAATGAAAGTTATTATAGTTTTTCTGATGCTACTTCAATAGATATTGTTGGACAAGTTGTAGTTCCAGACAACTATAATTTTATAACTTCTCAACCATTTAAAACAGATGGGACAATAGATGATTCAAAAAATGCTGTTCCGAAGGCATATACATTAAATAGTGATGAACCCAAAGTCTTTAAATCAGAATATCCATATAAAATAATGTATAATGCACCTATTGGTTGTAGTTTGAATGTTGATGGCAACAATAATTCTCTATCAACTAACAAAGATTGGTCATTTATTATGGATGGAAATACACACAAAATATATAACTATGATAGCATAAAAAGTTCCTCTTCGGCTAAATCTGTTTCTTTCAGTAGAAATGGGTGTACAGGCAACATCAAAGTTTTGTTCGTTCCATTGAATTTTGTGAAATTCCAAACATCTGGTTTTGTAGAGTTTAAAAATTTTAGCAGTGGAACATCTTCAGCTCAATTTTCATATAAAATACTTAATCCAGAGGTTATTGGTGTTGCTGGAAAGGAGTCCCATATCGAAGAAACGTCTAGCAAAATTGATGTGTCTTCGTCGGCTTGGACAAAATCTGTTTCCGGCAAACTTATTTATGTTCGGAAGGGTCAGGTTATGCTTTTTGAAGAATCAAATTGGTTTTTTGAAGGCTCTAATGGGTCTACTCCAAATGGTACTTTAATTGAGAAACCGAATGATTTTAGAAATTTAGTTATTACTGTTACCCCAAGACCAGCTCTTTTATGTAAGGGTTTTGCGGAGGAAAAATTTGATAATCCAAGTTGCAAAAAAATGGCAGATCCAAGTGGAGAGTTTTATTGTAAAAAAGAATACGAAGAAATTTGTAAGGGTGACAGAAATGATGGTAGCTGTCTCCTCTCTGATGGTAAATACGACGAGGATTGTGATAAACCTGATATGTGTAACTCCGGTGGTGGTAAGTACGAAAAATGTAATGGACTTAACATACCTCCTGATTCTCCCAAAACTATTAAAGAAGGTAATTTTAGCTCTAAGAGAAGAGGTGCAAATATAATGGTATGTCCTGGGGGATGCTATAAAAAACAGGTTGATGGTGAAGCAATGGAAGGAGAAAACTGGAGTGATATTTTTAGCGAAAAAGAGGTCAATTATCAAATTTATTTTGTTGACGTGAAAGAAAAAGAGATGAATGATATTACCAGACAAAATCTTTGCCCTTATCCTTTGAGAGATGATGGCGGTAACTTAATATATTCCTATAATGACGAAGGAAAACCTGCTCCGAACATTGTACTCGAATCTTGTGAGATATGTTCTAAAAATGTGTTAAATATAGAGCCTGAAATTAGTGTTCCTGGTATTGTTCAATGCTATGATTTGGAAAATTATATTGGTAAGGTATCTTCTTTTGATCCGAAGACAGTCGGTACTGACGATGCTATGGGTGCCGTAAAAATTGGTAACATAAATGGAAGAACCGGTAATTATTTTTCATTGGAATCGTTGGTATTGGACTCTTCTAAGAAAGATATTAATGGTGCTTATACTGAATTTTTATATACTTCCGGTACGACAGCTTTACCAGTTAGCAGTCTAAGTTCCATTCAGTTTTTGTCTTTAAGACATGACGATAATTTCGATTTTAGTAGTGAAACTGAAAGTAGTGTTAGTGGTGATTATACGTTATCATATTCAGTAGCAAAAGCATTCGATGGTGGAGAGCAGATGGCAATTGTCGTTGCAGATAAGGATTGGGATAGGAAAAGTAATGCCTATCAGCATATAATCAAATATAATTTAGATAAATCAAATTCTGCTGGATATGGTGATTTTATTAATGATACTGGCTATAAAATTGTGAATGGAAGACTAGTGTCTGATAATGGTCAACTACAATATGTTTTTGACTCTGTTCTTTTCAACGATTTATCTGGTTTTAAATATGAAAATTTGAGACTTTTCTTTAAAATAATTGACAAAAAATATGCTTCTGAATCTACTTGTCGTAACGATCAAGAAGTTTATGCCGATGTTACTTATTATAAATGCCCTAATACAGATTTTAGTGAAGAATATCCTTCTACTGCTGTGGATGGTGTTTATGTTAAAGGTTGCGGTTTTGAAGCAACTACAAAATTATATTCTCTTGTAAAAGATCCTGTGGGCGGTAATGGGGTGGCTTTTTGTAGTACTGTTAATGGTTACAATGTTGAATACGGAAAAGATAATAAATGTCATTATACTTTACCTGATTCAGATACCTCTAAAACTAAAACAAAAGATAAGGCTTTTCTTTATGAACCAAGAAAGGAATTGAAAACTGTAAGACCAACATGGATTATCGATTTGAGTGGTAAGGAATCTTCAAATGGATCTGCTAGGTGTCCCGCATCATATTCTTATGAAGGTGTTACCTATACAAATAGTGATATAAATAATGTTCCATCGGTTAGTGGAGTAAATGTAACCTGTAATTACAATACACCGAGATGTGTTGATAAAGGTGATATGAGGTGCGATAGTTCTTGTCACACTAATAGTGAATTTTGCTACAGAAGAAGTATTTGTCCGGATAAGGGAGGATCATATAAAGATGTTGAATCTGAGGTGGATTCCGCTTCTAAAATAGATTATATTTATGGTAAAATACCAGAGACTAATAGAATGTTTAAGGAAGATTATTGTTATTATTTGGAGAGGACTTGTCCTTCTTTTGAGATTGATCCTAATACCAAAGATATTGGTACTTGTGTTGATCATGGTACGCAATGGTTAAGAAAATCTGGTCGTTCCACTTACAATAAGTCTGTATCTGTAGATAGAGAAGTTTTATATGAGGACAGGACAGTATTAAAACCGCGTGCCAAGGAGTTACTTGATTTAAGGGAAATAGGGGGCGATGGTTTGGTAGTAACGGTGGCTAACGCAGAGAATGCTTCAGGATTTTCTGGAAGTGGTAATTTAATATTGAGATATGAAAGTGGCGGTAAAGATGTCGAAGACTGTTCTGCTGTGCATAGTGATTATGAGCATAGTCATAAATATTATGATGAAAGTACTGACAAATATTATTGTATCTTTCTAAAGAAGACAGCCAAATGTCCGACTACATATAAATTTAATAATGTTACTTACACAAATACCAATAATGGTGGAATTCCAAATAGCAGCAAAGATAGTGGTATAATCTGTAATTACGTGCAAACAACTTGTCCTGATGATGGTAATAACGTATGTAATGATCTTTGTCATACCAATAATCAATTTTGTTATAGTAAACCTTGTGACACTAGCACAAAAACAGGTAATAACAATACAAGTTATGTATATGTTGCTGGGAATAATGCTAATAACAATGCAATAATATCTTATATTTATGGTAAGATTCCAACAGGTAACAGGATGGCAAAAGATTCTTATTGCTATTATATAGAAGAATCTTGCCCCAACTTCGATCTACTTAACAGTGGTGATTCCGTTTATACTACTTGTTCTATATCTGCCAATAGCCAAAAATGGGTTAGAACAGCAGCTGTGGTTGATTCATCTATTGATTATAACAAGCCTATTGAAGTTCAAACTAGAGTTGGAAATGGTGGGGTGTGTTATGATATGTATAAAGAAAATATAGGTGACTATTTTGTTACTTTAAAAGCTCAAAGAAATTTTAGAGAACGTTCTTCTGGTTCAAATGCAGAATTACTTGATACGAATAAAATGACATATATGACGTCATCTGCCTCTGGTCTTATTATTAAGTATATTATTTTGCCAACGTTGGAAGCGTTTGAAGGAAAAAATATGCAGATAATGACTACAGTTGGTAGTACTGATACTAATTTACAATACGTTCGCTGTGGTGATGGTAATCCTGCGAGAGATGATTGTGTCAAGTTTAGAGGCGGTGGGTGGAGAATTGGGTGTACTGGTGGTGACAATTTATGTTATGAAATAACAACCGGTGTTAATGCGGCTGCTCCACAATTAGTTCCTTGTACTGATGATACGGTAGGGCTTACAGGACAGTGTGCTATTTTTACTGGTGACAATAGTTACGGTCCAGTTTGTAAGAGTGGGGATGCGAATTGTGTTAATCTTTGCCAAAGTAATGTTTTTACAAATGCTTGTGGTGTATATACATCGGTAATGGATAATGATTCTATGGCACTTGACGATACATTTGGTTTAAAATGCAATGATAGTGGGGATCCTGGTTGTTATAGAGATTGTTCTAAATTAAATTCAGAACAAAAGTATGCCCAATGTAGAGTTGTCAATAATAATGGTGGTTTCGTTAAGAGATTTTACATAAAAACAATTACAAGTAGTTTTTATCAGACTATTTTAAAAAATTTATTGGTTATAATGTTTACTTTTTATGGCTTGCTATCACTTGCTGGTATGACAAAGATCAATAATAAAGAACTTATGAATATAACAGTCAAAATAGGTATTATATATCTTTTTGTTGGAAGTTCTGGTTGGTTTTATTATGAAAAATTTGTAGTTAGATTTTTTACCGATGGTGTAACTTGGATGACATATGCTCTTACCAGTGCTTTTGATCAAACTGGTGATGTTGCACTTGCCTTTAAAGCAAATGATTTTACTGATAGAAGTATTTTATTCTCTTCCTTTGAAAAAAATATCTCATTGTTATTTTCTGCCGAAACAACGTATAAAGTTTTTGGTTTATTGTTTGTAAGCTTTTTTGGTTGGTTATATGTGATGTTAATTTATAGCGCTTTTGTTACCTATGTATTTGCCTCTATAACAATTATTGTGGAATATATCTGTGCGCAGTTAATGATAACTATTTTACTCGGTTTCGGTCCGGTGTTCCTTTGCTTTCTTCTGTTTAACAAAACAAAGAAAATGTTTGATAAATGGATAAATAATATTCTCGGTATCGCATTGGAACAAATACTAACAATTACTGATTTGAGTTTCTTTAACATAGTCTTCTATATGTCTATAAAAGCGGCTCTTTCTTATAGAGTATGTTA
>JAIRSX010000048.1 GCA_031255235.1 Rickettsiales bacterium | reverse complement strand
TAGTTTCTGTTTTCTTTGTTTCTTTTTTAGCTTCTTTTTCTTTCTCTGTTTTTTTCCTTATTATTAATTTCTGTGTTTTTTGTTTCTTTCTTTTTTACGCTAACGCTCAAAAAGTTATACACTAAGGGCAGTTGCTCCGCAAGTGCTTTTATTTCCTTTTTGTCTTTTGTTTTTCAATAGGTAAATAGGTAAAAATGATTTTATTTTTTTGTAGGGATATAGAGTAGGGACACATTAGGAGGTAAAATTGCTTTTAATCATTACAAATCAATAGGTGCTAGTGGGGATACTAAAAGTAGGGATACAATAGAGGGTTAATTGCCTGTTAATCATTATATATCATAGTGTGAGAGTGGGGATATAGAGTAGGGACATAGATTTTAATTATATTTTATTTGTTTTTTTTATGAAAAAAGTTTTAGTGTTAGGATTGTTGAGTGTTTCGTTGGGAGGATGTGGTGTTAGTAATTTTAAAGGAATTACTCCTTTTAGTCAATCAGTTAAAGAGGGAGATTATGTATGCTATACAAAAGGTGAAATAGACACAAAACATTATCTTTTTGTTGGTAAACGTACCACAAGTGAACAAGAAGTTATTTGTACTCCAGCAAAAAGTGGAGTTATTGTCAGTAAAGACAAATAAAAAAAATTTTCAAGATTTATTTATTGAAAATAATAAATAGGAGCTTTATTCGCTCCTATTTTTACATTAATTAGTTCTTTAATAGGGTCGTTTCGACCCTATTGATTGGGTCATTTCGATACTATCAATAGGATAAAAGTATGGAGAGCAAAGCCAATTGTTTAATGGGGGGTTGGGTATGGGCAATGAAATATGGTCCATGTGTGCCAGGATCAATGGAGACATGCACCATTATTGATGGGGAGTAGTAGTTATTTAAATATTCTATCCACAAATAACATCTCTTTCATTAGAATGAGATGTTTTTAAAATAAATATTAATTATAAAAAATATTTTTTAAATCTATGTTGTAAATGATGGGATACTCTGCCGCCTTCTTTTATTTTACTTAATAACTCATTACTAATATTACATCTAAAATCATAAATTTTCCTGAATGCTTCAAAAGTTCCAAATCCTTCAAATTCAAATGAAAATCTATAACCAACATATGAAGTATGTTTTAAAATTTGATTTCCCATATTATCAATAATATCATCTACTTCTAATTTGCAACTCTTATCAAAAGAATTTGAAGTTATTGATACTATTAATATTTTGTTATCATTTTTACCAACAGCAATAACCAAGTGTTCTATTTTTTTACTAAAATAACAATCGCCAATATTAATCATTTGAATTCGCTAAATTAGATAAATCATTAAGTAAATCATATTCTTTTTTTGCTTCTTTAATTTCTGCTTCCGTTTTACCAAGTGCAATCATTATGTCTACATATCTTATTTTTTTACTGCTTCCTTCGGGATTTTTCCATTCTGGAAGATTGTGTGTGTATTCTCTTATTTTCCACTCATCGTATTCTTTAAATTCCTTATCAATTAGGTTAATGTATTCTTTATCTTTATCACTTAAATAATCTTGTCCTGTATCTTTAATTAAAATAATATCAGGAAAATATTTATTATCTTGTTTTGTTAAAAAATTATCCCAATAATTATTGCTATCTCTTCCTAAATCCTCTAATAAGTTTTTTGTAGCACTTAAAACGGGACCATGATTTAAACTATAATATTCGTCACCAGTTATAGAAAAATCAGTTTCTTCTATTGACTTTCTATCTATCAAATAAAGTTCCTTCATTAATTTTAATAAATTCATTTTATTTTCATTGATAGACAATAAATAACCTATGATTTGTAAAATTTTATTTGGGGAAAACACAATATTAGTCTAGCATATACAATAATAACTATCAAAAAATCTAATAATTATTTTTATCTCAATCAAAATAACTTATCATATTTTTTTTCACATCCTTTCCCTCTAGCACATATTTAGTCGTCTAATAGGGTCATTTCGACCCTATTGATTGGGTCATTTCGACCCTATTGATTGGGTCATTTCGACCCTATTAAAAAACAAAATTTGTATTATAACAATGTTAATACTACTATGATTTCATGTATCAATCACCTTTCAATAGTTCAACTTCGCCGACTTCACCATTTAATATGGGGAATCCATCAAGTTCTTTGAGTCCTTTAAACCCTTCACATCCGATAAATCAAAATGATAGTAGAAAAAGCAATACTGATGGTATCAATTTTGACAACATCCATTGCAATGATGGGGATGATATTTTTAATGTTTTAGATAAAATGTATTCGGACGATTATTCTGAAAAAGAAAAAAACATAATAGCAATAAAATTTATATTTAAAATGTTGTTTCTTTTTTGGTTTTTGTTCCTATAAGGGATATATTATCCATTTAGTTCTTTTTCCATTCTTCTTATTTCATCATCTACTTCTTCCGTCAATCCTTTTAGTCTATTTTCTTTTTTCTCTCCAATAGTTTGTATATGTACTTGGTTGTATGCCTCTCTTGATACATTTGGTAACTCGTTCCGTGTATAGGCAGATCTTTGCTTCACATTGCTGATCTTTTTTAGTTCCGTCTGTGCAATGCTATCCGCCATTCTAAATTGTTGTTCTCTAAACTCT
>JAIRSX010000023.1 GCA_031255235.1 Rickettsiales bacterium | reverse complement strand
CATATTGACCAGTCTATTTTTTCATTAGTGTACTTAGTCGCTTTCCTGGCTCGTGGCTTCTCTTCTGAGATATCAATATGTCTTGATTGTACCACGACAACTCCGTCTTTTTCTACAATATTGTTATACCCTTTTTCTTTTTCATCATCTTGATGTTGTTCAATAACTTCATTATTTTCTTTTTCATCATCTTGATAAACTTCAACAACTTCATTACTTTCCTCTTTTGTCGGTATGATCTCTATCTCTTTGCTATCTGGTTGTTCAACGGGATGTGTATTTTCAATACTTAAAACTTCACATGTTGTTGGTTGTTCATCATCAACAACTTTTAAATTACCAATTATTTTTTTAAGATTATTGCTTAAAATATTGTTTTTTGTTTTGTCTTCTTCTTTTTCTTCAACAACTTCAATATTTTCAATATCTTCATCTTCATCTTTAACTCTGTTTTTGTTCTCTTCCATTAGTTTTTGTAGTTGTGGGCTTAAAATCTCTTTTTTAGCCTCTTCTGACGGTTCTGATGGTTCTTCTGATAGAATTACTTCATTAGTGTCGTCTTGTTGTTCTGTTGCTTCTAAAAACTCTTTTTTTGGACCATCAACAACAACTCTCTTTTTTCTTTCTTTCTTGATTGGTACAAAACTTAGTACTTTTTCTACATTTACTGTATAAGTGTTGATTGATGTTGGTTCACCATCATTTTTTATATCTATTAATCCGTTTTCTAATAAGTAATTATTTGAATTAATAACTGTTTGCTTACACATTTTTAATCCTTTACAAATATTTTTTAAAGATATTTCAAAATCTTTTCCATTCATGCTTTGTAAATTCAAATAAAAACAAATAACACGAGCATCCCTTGTTTTATAAATATCATGTATGTTATTGTATGATTTTATATAACTTAATTTTTTTAACAATTCCATTAGATACCTCCTTTTGTTGGTACAAAATTAAAAACTTTTTCAATATCAACTGTATAACTGTTGGTTGATGTTGGTTCTCCATCATTTTTTATCTCTATTAATCCGTTTTTTAATAAAAATTTATTGATGCCAATCAATGTTTGTTTACAAATATTTAATTCTTTACAAATATCGTTTAAAGATGTTTTAAAATTTTCTCCATATATGCTTTGTAAATTAATGTAATGAAAAAGCACTTTCGGTTGGCTATTTTTAAAAGTTTTATACAATTCATAAAATACTTTGAAAGTTCTTTCATTTTTTAACAATTCCATTTTTTAGTCCTCCGATTTCATTTCCATTATCATCCGTAACAAAATCAATGAATGTTACTTCTCCATTTGTAAATTTATGTATATCATAAATTTTTTTAGCATCCGGTATGTATTTACCGTTTACTATTAAGCTCATAAAAGACTTTTTTACTCCTAGAAGTTTGCAAAAATCTTTTTGTAACAAGCGCTTTTCTATTATATAATCTTTCAATTTCATAAGATTTATTTTTTTGTTAATTAATTAATAAACGTTGTTTTATAAAAATCAAATTTTTTGTTAAAAAAATATTTTTTTTGTTTAAAGAAAAGTTATTTTATAATCAAACTATGTCTAGAAGAAAAATTATATTCGGAAAAGAAATTGTTGGTAACAATGTTAAAAAATATAGGTCGTTGAATAATCTTACTCTTGATAAATTATCTGTATCCAGTGGTTTAACAAAAGGCTTTTTAAGTATGTTAGAAAGAGGAAAAAGCAATTTAACAAAAGACACTGCAATGATTTTATCAAAAATCTTAAGATGCGAAGTCCAAGATTTATATTCGAATTCTAATCTTGAAAACATACAAAACAATAATTTTAAGTACATAAATAGCAATTATAACACAAGCACTATCAATAACTATAAAACAACTAATGATGGTGATGAAAACTATTCAAAAATTAGTTTTTATGATAGTGTTGTATCAAGTGTTGATACTTACGATACAATGTTATTCGATAAAAAATTTTTTAAAAAAATAGGTATAGATGGTGGTGATACCATTATTTTGCAAATAAACAATAATGAATATTATCCTGAATTGGAGAAAGGTGATTATATTTTTGTCGATACAAAAAATAAAAATTTAAAAAGGGGGTTCATTTTATTTATTCGTAGAAAATGATTTTTTTCTTCTAAAGAGGTTTGACCAAGATTTATTGAATAACAAAAATGATATTTTCGGAAGCGTTGTTTTTGTTTTAAAAAATTTAATTTAAAAAAAATCTTTCAACAAACACTACACTTTAGATTAAACAACAAACTAAATTACAAACTCTTTCGTTGAACAGCCAAAAAAATTTATATTCGTAGTGATTTATGATTTTGTTAAAATTTTAATTCCATAAAAATAAAAAAATAAAAATTTAAAAAATTGATAATTCTGAAAATCAAAAACACAACAATTTTTGATAAAAAATTTTGTGATACTTTCTTTATATATTTCTTTATATATTTCTTTAATATTTCTTTATTATATATATGTTGTCTAATTTTAGACCGGGTTTTGTCTAATTTTAGACCGGGTAATTTGTGATACTTTTTTACACTTTCAAGATAAAAATATTTTTTAAAAAAAGTACAAGTCGCTTTCGAAAAAAAGCGACCTGTACAATAACAAAAAAAAGATTAATGTTCTTTCTTATGAAAAAAATAATCCAATTTATTAATAGCATATATCAATTTTGAATTCAAATAATAAATTGTTTTTTACTTTTTAAACTTCTATCTAAGTATTATTTTTACTTATTTGAATAAAAAAAAGTTTAATTTTTATAAATTTTTTTTTGACTTATATTTTTTTATATGTTATATTAAAATATAACAAAAAAAAGAAAAAAAATGAATTGTCACAAATTTAATTGCGAGCATGATTATTTTAATAATGATTGCTATGATTATGAAGATGAAAATCTAAAGAAAGAAGTTCAAAAAGAACTTTACAGGGCCCTTTATAATAAAGAAGGCTTTGACGATAGATATGAAAACTATTTTGAAAAATCAATCAATATTGATGATTTGATTGAAAACGGGCACGTTCCAACAGATGAGAATGATGAGATCTATTTGTCGGATGAGCTTGTTGATTATGCTTTTGAAAAGCTAAAAGCATTTGATGAACTAACAAAATGTAAAGAAATCTTAGCAAGAATGGAAAAGGAGGCCGTTTAAATGGAATACTTATTTGTTCAGCCTGGTTTTACATTTGGAAGAATTTATTTGTTTAGGTGGTTCCTAAAAAAATATAAAAAGCAAGATATTAAAAATGCCCTCGATGAGGGCAAAACTCTAAGCATAAATATTCTTGGGGTTGATTATCAATTAAAAAAAGGGGTTTAAGATGACTATTTTTGAAAAAATGAATATAGTAAAAAGTGAATTACTAAAATTGAATTTAAAGAAAAGCGGTGCCAACAAATTTGCAGGCTTTAACTACTATGAACTAGGCGATTTTTTACCATCAATTGTTGATTTGTGCAGGGAAAATGGTTTATACACACATATTACATTTGATAATGAAAAAGCGGAGTTGTCGATATACGATGCTAATGATAAAGATCAGCCTGTTTTAAAGTTTAGTTCACCAATGAGGAATTTAGTACTAAAAGGTTGCAATGAGATACAGGCGCTCGGGGGCGTTGAGACATACCAACGACGATACTTATACATGGTTGCTTTTGATATAACAGAAAACGACCTTTTTGATAGTGTTAGTGGTAGTGGTAATTTTCAACAAATCACAAAAAAAGATATTACAAAAGATTACGATGAATTGATAAAGAAGGTAAAAGAAAAAATACTATCAATCAGAGATGATGGAGATGTAAGAACAGATATCCAGTACATAGAAAACACAACTACTCTAAAAGTTGATGAATATAATCAATTGTGTGAATTGGGAAAAAGATTAAAGGAGGGCCTCTAATATGACTTACTTAATCAAGAAAAATAAAAAAAGAATTATCCAAGAATTTAAGAGCGATAAAGCAAGAGAGGACAGGGTTTTACAGGGCTTGTCGGAAGTTAAATTAACTTATTCAGATGGGTTCAAAGAATTTTTAAAGATTATTAATAAACAAATTGAGGAATCAAAATGATAATCAATAATCTTGTCTCTCTATCAAAATATATGGGTATAAGTGTGAATACACTTAAAAACAACTACATAAAGCCACTACTAAAAATAGGTGGAGAGACAGGAATTATTGTTGGTGGTACAAAGAAAAAGCCATCATACATTTTTATCATGGAAAAATTTTTAAAGGAGATACAATGTCTAAACACAATATTAAAGGCGTCTACAAAAGAGGTAACATCTACCACATTGACAAGACGGTTGAAGGACAAAGATACAGAGTTACAACTGGAAAAACTACTATTGAGGAGGCAATAAAGGAAATGAAAGATTTAATAAATAGTATTGGGAATAAAAAAGTGAAAGGTAACTTGACATTTAATGAATTAGCAATCCAATTCTTACAAGCAAAGATTAGACAAGGACTAAAAAACAAAACAATCAACAAGTACCAGGACTACATTAGAATTTTAAAAGCATATTTTGGTTTAAAATACTTGAGGGACATAGATAAAACAACTATTAAACAGTATGAGGACTATAGGACACTAAATGGTGATAGACAAGAATATATTAGAGAACAATTGCAGACCTTATCCATCATGATGAACTATGCAGTTGAATTCGAACATTTGAACACATCACCATTTGATACATATCATTTTAAAAAGCACCTACCACACTACAAGCCAAGAATTAGATTTTTAACGCCCGACGAATGCACTAAATTAATTGAAAATTGTAGTGATACATTGAGACCGCTTGTTATATTTTTATTGGAAACTGGTTGTCGTATTGGGGAAGCACTAAATATTTTATTTACAGATTTGTGTATTGATGAAAACACAAGATTACCATATTTAGTTATTAGAAAAGAGATATCTAAAAGTAACAAGCAAAGAATTATACCATTATCTAAATTAGCATTGGAGCAAATCAATTACCAGCACAGGACTAATCCTAATAGTGTTGTTATTTTCACACATGGAGGAACTCCATACAGTACTTATCCAAAAAGGGCACTAACGACGGCGATGAAAAAAGCCGGTTTAAAAGAAGAAGGAGGCTTGTTCCATTTATTGAGACACACCGCCGGTTCTTTATGGATACAAGGTTTAAACATTGACGGGACTAAAAGGGAGCCAGTAAGAATTGAACTTATAAGCGAGATTTTAGGCCATAGCAACATAAACATAACAAAAAATGTTTATGCAATGTTTGATAAAGGGGACGTAATCAGGGCGTTTATTATTAATGAAAAAAAGGAAGAAAATGAATTTTAATTCGATTCAAATAGCAGGGCATTTGGGAAGAAATGCAGATGTTGGAAAAAATGGGGAGTACTGTACTTTTTCATTGGCAGTAACAGAATGGAAAAAAAGCGATAATGGTTTTGAAAGTACTGTGGACTGGTTCAATGTTTTGGTAGGAGGTAATACTTTTAAGTTTTCAAAAGCAGGAGAACTAAAGAAAGGCGATAATGTTTTCGTAACAGGAAAACTAAAAACAAAAGAGTACACAGATAGAGAAGGAGTTAAAAAAACATCTTACACAATCATTGCAGATAAGATAATTCAAATTAACAAAAAAGATGAAGGAACTAAAACAACGACAACAACTAAAACAACAAATCAAGATGCAAATTTTGTAGAAGATGTTAACGACGATGAAATACCATTTTAAAATTATATGTCGGAAAAAAAAGTAATTATTTATGGGGCAAAAAAAAGACTTGTTGATGGAAGCCGGGCTTACAATGATGGGTTTAAAAAGATAGTGGAAAGGGAGAAGCAAATTGAAAGAATCAAAGAAAAAAATCCACTAAGCCCCCATACTATTTTGATGAAGCAAAAAGCAAAAGAATTGCATGAGAAGTTGGAAAAAGAATTAAAGGAAATTGGGTAAAAATATGTTAGAAAATAGAAAAAATAATAATTGTTTAATTACAATTAGAGAATTCGCAGAAGAACAAGGTATAAGTTATGAGAATGCGAAAAAACAATTGGCAGGCGTTGAAAAAAAGTTTGCGCCAAGTAAAAAAGAAGTATCAGAAGGAAAAGTTAATCTATACGACATGAATGATATAATTAATTTTCTACATGGGAAAGAACAAAAAAAACTTTACCATGTAGATAAAAAGGCGTCTAAATTAGCATCAAAAGAAAGTGATGGCATAATAGCAAATGCTTTTTTAAAACAACAACAGGACAGATTAAGTGATTTACCTGTTGAAGTGAAAGAGAATACATTCAATATAATTGGTGCGTTACTTGATACATTAGATAAGTACAATGATGCCCTTAAAACAAATAATTGCTTACAAAATAAAAATAAAGAATTGGAGAACGATGTTGTTAATAAAGAAAATACTATAGATGATTTTAAAGCAGCATCAGCAAGTAGGATAGCAAAAAAAGAGTTGAGGACAAGAATTGTTGATAAAATAAATGAGTTGAGCCGTGCAAATAATTGCCATCAAAAAACATATAACAAATTATATGGGTACTTTAAATTACAACATCCAAATATAAGTTTAGTAACACATACGAACAAGTTAGATTACTTGATTAATCATGGTTATGGTGATGAGTTATTAGAGATATTATTAATGAAATTTTAGGGGGTTTTATGAATTACGAAGAAGTTAATTTAAATAAATTAGTCCAAAGAAGGACGGACGAGGTACAAGTAAAAGGCGTCTACAGAAAAAAAAGAAAGAATTTTGAGGAACAAATACAAAAATCAATTGTTGATTATTGTAAGCTTACAAATATATTTTGTTTTGCAGTCCCAAATGGAGAAGCCCGGGCATCATATGTGAACGGCGTTTATGATTATAGAAGTGCTATGATAAAAGGGAACAAGTTAAAAGCACAGGGCGTTGTGCCGGGGGTTAGTGATTTAATAGTTATCCATAACAATAAAGTTATTTTTATAGAAGTTAAAACGGACAAAGGCGTTCAAAGCGAGCAACAAAAGGAATTCGAAGCAAGATGTAAGGAAAATAAACAAGAATATCATTTGGTTAGATCTTTAGAAGACTTTCAAAATATTTTTAAAAAAAGGAACACACTGGGCAAAATCTTTTTTCTTTACATTGT
>JAIRSX010000137.1 GCA_031255235.1 Rickettsiales bacterium | reverse complement strand
TCTTATTTGATAATCAGTTAAACGACTATGTTTTTATCATATATATATCCTTCTTAGGATATAATTTTATAAAATTTATGTTCTAGTCAAGCACCAAAAATATTTACGCACCAGATCTAATGATTTGACACATGCAAGGAAATTTGATACAAAAAAGAAAAAAGGAAGTAAGAAATTAAGTATTTATTTTTTATAGTGCTTTTTGCCAATGTTTTGTCTGCGAATGAGGTTACCGATTTGAATTCTTTGCTTAGTATTACCAGCTCGAATAAGGATTTCAATCTTACTTCAATCATGAATTCCGCTTTGCAGAATAATCCAAGAGCAACAAGGGTTTTTATTATGTCTGGCGAGAATCCAAATGAGATAAATATCGCCGGTGCTACCGCATTGCATATAGCAGCAAGAAGTGGTTCCCTTGAAGTTGCCGATATTTTAATTAAGAATAACGCGCAAATAAACTTGCAAGATAAGGATGGTTGGACACCTCTCATGAGAGCAGCATTAAAAAACAATGTGGAAATTGTAAAATTATTATTGGATAATGGAGCAAATCCTTTAATTATAAATGAGGCTGGCAATTCTGCTTTAGTCTATGCTGCTATGTCGGAATCTTTTGATATAACCAACATGTTGTTAAAATATTATTCCTGTGGTTCTTTTCTTTCAAAATATCAAATTTCAAAGGCAATTGTTATTGTCGTAAAAAAGTATAACGAACCTCTCATTAAGCTGTTAAAAGACAAACAAACCAAGTGTGAAAATACCATTGAGGAAGCAAGGGATAGGAATATGTATGAATTTGTTTTGAAACAGGAAAATGGTAATGAGGATAGTAATGATGAAGTATATAAAACCGCGGCGACACCACGTGATAATGTTCCAAGCACTAATAATGGCGAGATACAAAAAGTATCTAATTCAATAAGGGAAGAGATTAAAAAACAAGAAACTATACTAAAATACATTTTGGTTAAAAAGGGAAAAATCGGAGCAGAAGTTGAACCATTAAGAGAACCTGAACCATTGCAACTACAACCAGCTGAAAAAGAGAAAAAACCGATAGTCAAAACGCAACAGAAATTTTCTTTAAAAAGAGAAGGTAATCTTGGAAGAGAAATCAAACCACAACCACAGACAGTCAAAACAGTCACTAAAAAAAAGAGGCAAGGAAGGAACCAACAAAAACACAACAACAGAAATTTTCTTTAAAAAGAGAAGGTAATCTTGGAAGAGAAATCAAACCACTAAGAGAACCCGAACAGTCACAACCAATTAGAGAAGAAAAGAAAGAACCCAAAAGTGTTAAAAAGACTAAATTCGTCTTAACTACTACAAAATAGTTTTTGTATGTACGTATCTGTGTGTCTTTTTTATCTTTAAATCACCTTCTTATATTACCATATCTATTATCGTCCGCAAAATCACTGAATTTTCCCAACATAGAATTAAAATACAAAGTTAAATCTTTAATTGCTCCATTACGATGTTTTGCTACAATAATTTCTGCTTGGTTTCTGACATTTTCCATTCGATTTTGCCATCTGGCAAATTCTTCCGCCTCGTTGTCGTTTGGTTTTCTTCTTTCCTCGTAATATTCTTCTCTGTGGATGAACATAACAATATCCGCATCTTGTTCTATATTTCCTGATTCTCTTAAATCTGTGAGTTGTGGCTTTTTGTTTTCCTTTTCACCTTTTGCTGGTCTGCTTAATTGGGATAATGCAACAACTGGAATGTTAAAATCCTTCGCTATTGCTTTCAGTCCCATTGTAATCTCACCGATTTCTAATACTCTGTTTCCCAATGCTTGTTTTGAATTTGTACCTTTCGCCAATTGTAAATAGTCCACGAACAAAACTCCCATATTCTTTTGCTTTACCATTCTTCTTGTTTTCGTTCTTATGGCACTGATTGACAAAGCGGCGGTATCATCTATGTACAGAGGAACTTTTTCTATCTCATCTGCTTTTAAGACAATTTTATCATATTCATCTCTACCGATCTCTCCACTTCTAAATTTTGACGAAGATATTCCGGTTTCCATTGCCAAAATTCTTGCTGTAATTTGTTCCGCCGGCATTTCCAATGACAAAAACCCCACTGATTTTTTTTGTTTTTGTAGTTCTTTTGCCATTTGATAGGCAAAATTTATGGCAAGAGCAGACTTTCCCATAGAAGGACGACCACCAATAATGATTAAATCGCTATTTTGAAAACCTCCAAATAAACTGTCCACATCGGTTAGATTTACTGGAATTCCACTAATACCATTATCCCTCTCCATTGCCAATTTAATTTTGTTTGTCGTATCTTTGACTGATTTTCCAAACTCAATAAAACCTTTACTTGTATCGCCAACAATGGATATATTATATAGATCGGACTCAGCTTTTTCAATGAGTTCTTTCGAGTTGAGTTTTGATGATTCTTTGTAAACTTCACTAACAATTGACTCACCGCTCAAAACTAACCTTCTTTTAATGGCTAAATCCTTGACTATTAGAGCATAATCCCTAATGTCAACCACACCAGCACCGGATTTTAAAAGGATCGTTAAATAGTCTTTACCACCTATTTTTTTAATTGTATCATCGTTCTCAAAAAACAACTTTAAAGTAATACTATCGGCTGCAATACTACTCCTCGTTGCTGTTTCCAATATATACCTATATATTTTCTGATGAACAGGTTCATAAAAATACTCTTCATGTAAAACCTCCAAGACCCTCTCCAAATAATCATTATTCAAAATAATGACCCCCAAGATTGTCTGCTCTGCTTCTATGTTAAACAGATTCTGTCGTTCTTCCATTAAAATTTAAAATCGGAAAATTTTTTCTTAAATTTTGTAATCTGATCGTCATTTGTATTAACAAATGATGAATTATCAGTTCTCCATGCAGGATGATTCAAAGGATCAACATCCAACACAATTGTGTCACCCGCTTTTCCATAACAAGATCTAGTTTCAAATATCTTACCATCAGTCATTTTAACCTTTACACTATGATAATCCAATTCATTAATTTCTTTTATTGCCATACATCCCCACAACTCTAATATATAAAGTATTATTTACCTACTTATGATAGATAAGTCAAAAAAATATACGGGATTTATGCCCGTATAAAAATTCTTAAGAGGATGAAAAAATGAGGTATAGATTACATTTTATATTTTCTAAAATATGTTTATGGTAGATAACAATCACAAGACCTGCATGCTCCTTCTTTTTCACCCCTATAATACAAATGTCGTCTTATGCTACACATCTTCTCTCCACAGAACAAATCGAAAATACTTTGCGTTTTTACATTTCCAACCAAATAACTCCGATGAGATTCGACATCATATCTTAAATTACAACAAGGCATCATCGTTCCATCATAGTCAATTTGTAAATCCACAAAGGGCATTAAACAATTCTTTACCACCAATGTATCCAATTTAGTATCTCCAAAGGTATCTCCTCTAGAATGTCCGCTATTTGCAAAATCGCATATTCTAATTTCACTATCTATGTCCTTAAATCTTGTATACCACCCCGAATAGTACTTTGAGTTTTTGTATTCTATATCTAAGTGTGGGATTTTGCATCTTTTGAAAAAGAAATCAAATTTCACCATCATCTGTTCTTCATTAGTAATGTCGTCTCCATCATTTAAATACAAAGTAAAACAAAAATGTTTTGCACCTGCCTCTATCAATTCATAAACGTAACTTTCATCTTTTATGTAGTCTGTGTTGGAAAATATACGAAAGAAGGCATTTGGTAAATATTGTTTTGCTTGTTTCAACCTTGTTAAAATTAGTTCTTTGTCACTTAAAGTTTCATTATATCTATGAAATGAGAATCCTCTGTCGTAATCAATTTTCTTTAGGTCTTTCAAAATGTTCAAATAGATTTCCTCCGGAAGATTTATTTGATCAGAATGTCTATCTACAAAACAATTAGGACAAAAAGAACACCGACGATTACAAAAAGAATGGATACCGATTTCAACTCTGGAAAGAAATTCTTTCATAACCATTTTCTGCGTCTCCTTATCAGTTTGTGGTTGTAATAAGTATTTTTCCATCCTATTTCTTCTCAATTCATGTTCGATAGACTCTAACTTGCCTAATACACATTTGATATCCGCTAACTCGCAATTCATCTTCCTCTCTCTCTCTCTCTCTCTCTCTCTCTCTCTCTCTCTCTCTCTCTCTCTCTCTCTCTCATCCCCGAAAATATACTTATTTCTAAAATGCTTCCTGTTTTTCTTTTTTGGAATAAAGAAACAACAAAGATTAACTAAAAATTTATTCATGACACTCTTCTATTATCATTTTGATAAAAGTCAAAAAAATAAAAAGCATTATTTTTTCTAAAATCAATCTAATACTGGCAATTACAAGCCATGATATGATACTAAAAATAATAACAAACTTTTTGTTAGTCAATCTCTGTAAAAAGGATTGACTAATAAAAGTCGTTTTTTCTTTTTTTTAAGCAACAATTCTTCCTTTTCTTCCTTTAACATGTCCTATATGGCACTTCTCAATGGCATTCCGATAGCGGTGATTATGATGACAAGACAGATACCATACACATCATGTATTATCTTTACATATCTTAAACAGAGAAAGGGGGACATAACCAGGTTATGAGGTAACCCCCAATTTTGATTCATTTAAACCATTTTTCACTAATTCATCAAATGTTCCATCCTTTTTGATCTCTGCTAATCTTTTATTCAAGCTGTCTAGCAATTCTTCATTACCTTTTCTAACTACAACAGCAGCACGGACATAACTATTTTATTCTCCCAAATAACATCCTGATGCAAAATAAATTATTTTCACCATAGTGCTCCTTTATTTCCAAATTTCATCTACAATTGATTTTATATATTTCAACTTGTTCCATTGTTCATCTTCCGTCAAAATATTTCCCTCCTCAGTTGAGGCAAATCCACATTGAGGTGATAAGGCAATCTGCTCTATATTTACAAACTTCGTAGCATCCTCAATTCTTTTTAAGATCACATCTTTGTCCTCCAATGCTCCTTTTTTGGAAGTAAATATACCAAGGACCAAAATCACATCTCCTTTTGGAAAGTGTTTTAAGGCTTGAAAATCACCACTTCTTTCATCATCATATTCCAAGAAAAATCCTTTAACTTTTTCTGTAAATAAAAATTCTGCTATTGGATCGTAACCACCACTTGTAGTCCAAGTTGATTGAAAATTGCCCTTACAGACATGCGTGGTAACAACCAAATCTTTTGGTAACCCATCAATAACCGCATTATTTAACTCTGCATATACTTTTGCTTTGCCTTTCAAATCACCATCTTTATTTGAGAAATGCGACTTTGAAAACTTTGCATCATTTATTGACCCAGCAAGATTCCCCCAAGTCGTATCATCTAATTGTAAATATCTTAATCCGGCATTGTAAAAATCTTTTATAACTGACTTATAAATTTTCACTATATCGTTCCTTAAATCTTGTCTATTGGGATAAAAATGGTCCGCTGAAAATTCATTTATCTCATTAGTTAGAATTGTATATAGTCGTGCAGGTGCCGGAATTGTCTGTTTTGCCACTAACCCTTCCTTGTCTGCTACCGATTTTAAAAATTTAAAATGTTCTATAAATGGGTGCTTTGAGTCGTATAATTTTGAACTCAACCTTGATGTTTCAGCTTTTGTATTAACACCTTTAAATTTAAAACCTGCCTCTGGTGTATAAATATGGTCAATACCTCCAATACCCCAAAAGAAGTCCAAATGCCAATAGGCACGCCTAAATTCCCCATCAGTAGCAAGTTTCAATCCAACTTCTTTCTGCTTCTTAACTACCTTTGTAATTTCAGTATTCTCTATTCTTGTCAATTCTGCTTGACTTATTTTTCCATCATTAAAATCTGCTCTCGCATTTTTAATTGCTGTTGGTCTTAGAAAAGACCCAACATGGTCAAATCTAAAAGGTGCTTCCGCTCTATTTTTTCCTTTCAACGTCATAAATCTCCTTTAAAAATTTCTAAATTTAATATTTGGATACCACTTATCATGTAATTTTCTCTGTGTTCCATTATCCCTAAGTTGCTTAATTGCAGAATTAAGTTCTTTCAATAATTTTTTATTACCTTTTTTAACTACAATTCTTGCACCAGTATCGGGTATTTCATCGCCTATTAAAACTGATGAATTTGTTTTGTCCGATTCTAAAAATTTAATCGCAGCAGTATAAGGTAAAATTCCAGCATCAATTCTATTGCTTATAACTTGTAAAGCAATATCCTCATTGCCACTTAAATTTACTTTTTCAGCATCTGGATATAAATCGTCTATTAAATCGCTTTGAAAACTGCCATTCACGACAGCAATTTTAGCGTTTTTTAAATCGCTTGTCTTTTTAACTTTACTCTTTTTATTTGCTACAAAAATAGAGTAATTACCTTGAAAATAAGCATCAGTAAAATCCATTTTTTTCTTTCTCTCTTTTGTTTCTACAAAACCAGGTGCAAAGTCATATTTACCACTTTGGACTCCTATCAAAACACCATCATATTTAGGATTCTCCCATTTAATATCGTATCCAAGAATTTTGCCAACTTCGGCTAAAATATCCACATCATAACCTACAAAGTTACCTTTCTCATCATGATATTGTAAAGGAGGATAACCACTCGCCGCTGCGCCAATAATCGCCTCAGCAAACGCATTTGTTATGGCAACTGCCAACAAACACAATATGCAAACATATTTTTTCATTTTTCTTTTTTCTTTTTTCTTAATCAATTGTGTCTTAATGAAAATGCGACTCATTGGTCCACCTTCTAGGTTTTGTTTCCAATATCTTCTAATTCGTATCTGCTCGCTTAGAGCATCAT
>JAIRSX010000129.1 GCA_031255235.1 Rickettsiales bacterium | reverse complement strand
CATATTTTTAAAAGGATCTATATAAAAAGACGTGTCGAAAAGAATATTGTATCTACTCCCAGTCTTTTTATATAGAGCATAAGCAAAAGAAGTTATAAAGAGCTGATTACCAAGACCACCAGCTTGTTTGATTATGTACATATTCTCCACAGGAGAAATGCCTGTCAAGTAATTGTAAAACTGATACACAGTACCTACAGTATTATCCCTAGTCAACTTCTTTTCCTCTTTTCTCCTCTCTTTTCTCCTCTTGAAAAAATTAATCAGAAACATAACGATTATCTTTTGTACTTGCTCTTGATTTCATCTTCCACTACTTGTGGTGCCCTTTCATATTTAGCAAACGTCATAGTGAAACTCGCACGCCCTTGCGACAAACTTCTCAAAGAATTAACATAACCAAACATATTGGCAAGTGGTACAAAAGCACTGACAATTTTAATTCCATCTCTGTCGTCCATATTAGCAATTTGTCCCCTTCTTGAATTGATATCACCAATAACATCACCCATGTAATCTTCCGGTGTTAAAACTTCCACAGACATAATAGGCTCTAATATACAAGCACCACCCTTTTCCATTGCATCTCTAAAAGCATATTTAGCGGCAATTTCGAAAGCAAGTACAGATGAATCCACATCATGAAATGCACCATCATACAAATCTGCCTGGAAATCAACAACTGGATATCCCGACAAGATACCTGTATTTTTTGCTTGAATAAGACCCTTTTCAACACCTGGAATATATTCTTTTGGAATTCTACCACCAACAACGGAATTGATAAATTTGAAATCACTTGGATCTTCTTCTGTTTTAGGTTTTGGAGCAAATTTAATATTAACTTTCGCAAATTGTCCTGCACCACCAGACTGTTTCTTGTGTACGTACTCTATATCAACTGGTTTTGTAATTGTTTCTCTATAGGCAACTTGTGGAGCACCAATATTCGCTTCAACTTTAAACTCTCTCTTCATTCTATCTACGACTATCTCAAGGTGAAGCTCACCCATTCCTTTAAGAATTGTTTGTCCACTTTCAGGGTTAGTTTCAACACTCAAAGAAGGATCCTCAGCAACCAATCTTGATATAGCAACCCCCATCTTCTCTTGATCATCTTTTGTCTTAGGTTCAACAGAAACTTCAATAACCGGATCAGGGAAATCCATTTTTTCCAATACGACTGGATAATCTAAATCAGAAAGAGTTTCGCCAGTAGTAGTATATTTAAGACCTGCTAATGCAATTATATCTCCAGCAGATGCTTCTTTAATATCTTCTCTATTATTGGCATGCATTAATAAAATTCTACCAGCTCTTTCTTTTTTATCTTTAACTGTATTTAAAACTGTACTACCTGCTTCCAATACACCAGAGTAAATTCTTATGAAAGTTATATAACCAACAAACGGGTCGTTAGCGATTTTAAATGCTAAAGCAGAGAATTTCTTATCGTTATATTTAATATGGACCTCTTTACCATCAAGAGTTCCAAAAATATTATCTCTATCAATCGGACTTGGTAAATAGTCAACAACAGCATCAAGCATTGGCTGAACCCCTTGATTTTTGAAGGCAGAACCACATAGAATAGGAACAATTTTAAAAGCAATAGTTCCTTTTCTGATACATTTTTTTATTTCTTCAATGGTAGGTTCGACTCCACCCAAATATTTTTCCATTACTTCATCATCCTGTTCCACAGCAGTTTCAATAAGTTTTGCTCTGTATTCATCTGCTTTTTCCTTCATATCTGCTGGAATTTCTTTCTCTTCATAGTGAGAACCCATTTCTCCATCCCAAACAAGATGCTTCATTTTTAATAAATCAATAATACCGTTAAATGTTTCACCACTACCAATTGGAAGTTGCGTAACAATAGGAGTTGCTTTCAACCTGTTGACAATCATATCAACACATCTATAAAAGTTCGCTCCCGTTCTATCCATTTTGTTACAAAAACAAATTCTTGGAACTTTGTACTTATTTGCTAATCGCCAGTTTGTTTCACTTTGAGGTTCAACACCAGCAACCCCATCAAAAACAACAACAGCACCATCAAGAACCTTCAAACTTCTTTCAACTTCAATGGTAAAATCAACGTGTCCCGGAGTATCAATGATATTGAATCGATGATCATCCCAAAAACAAGTCGTAGCAGCAGAAGTAATGGTAATACCTCTCTCTCTTTCCTGTGCCATCCAGTCCATAGTAGTTGCACCATCATGCACCTCACCAATCTTATGTGTTTTTCCAGTATAAAACAAAATTCTCTCAGTAGTTGTGGTTTTTCCAGCATCAATATGTGCTATAATACCAATATTTCTATATTTTTCAATGGGATATTCCTTTGCCATACATCCAATATTATTTATTAATCAAATTACAATTCTTGTAAAATAGTGTTTTTTTTTATAAAAGCAAAATAATATATCGAGTATTGTCATACAATTAAGACATATTTGTTAACAGTCTTACCATTCAAAATAATAAAGTTGTTATAGAAACATTATTCATCTGTTCCATCTATTTAATTGGTATACATAAAGTAATTTTGTAAATTTTTAAAAATAGACTATAATCGCTAGTGTAGATGTCAGGTTATTCTTTTTTAAAAAAAATCAATACTGTAGTTGTAATATTCTTTTTGCTTACGATAAGTTTATTTGCTGCTGATCCGGTAGCTGGAACTGAAACAATTACTATTGAAATTAAAAAACAAAGTGAAATAGCATTCCAAACAAGATACGTTAATGGCGGTGTTCTCTTTAGAGAGACCTCTGGTTATAGGTATTTACAATGTGAAACAGCAAATAATTCCAAGATTAGTTGTGGTTGTGAAAGAGATTATAACACAGGACAGTATTATCTATTAGGTTTGAATGATTTGTCGGATAAAACACCAGATGAATGTACCAATATAACTGATGCTTTGATACCAAAAATGAATACCGCCTATAGAAGACCATTTTTTGTATATAAATACAGCAATAAATATGATGGTTGTTATTTTGGTGACAATGTTTATCCTAAGGGTAAAGAATATTTAGCGTTGTTTGATACTCTTGACTGCAAAATGATGACATATTTACAATACTCTGCTGCATCAAGTATTCCAGGGTTTTTATTAACTTCTCTTTTGGCGATGTTTTATTCCCCAATCGCAACAATATTTGTTGCAATAGGAATTTCAGTTTTTGTCTACATGGTCGCTATCTCTATAAATATTTTGTACGTTTTTTTAAATACAATGCTGTATATAAATTTGTTGGTACTTATTACGCCAATAATTTTTCCAACAATGTTAATTAAGAAATATGAAAACGCTTTCAAAGCATGGATGTCTAATATGATTGGATATGTGTTGCAGTTTATTTTTGTGATTATCTTTTCCAGTTTGTTTTTCATAGTTTTAGATAAATATGGTGTTGGTGACGTCGAATTTGTACATCCAGTGAACTCGATAAGTGGTAGAATGCCAACAATTAAGTGTGTTGATCCTACGAGTAGTGTCATCTGTATTTTCAAATTTGATGGAGATAGTGCAGGAAGTAAATCTGCTTTTGGTCCTATTATCGGTACTATTTTTGGTATTGGTCCTGATGTTAGTGTAGTTCCTTTGTGGAATTCGTCCAATCGAGATTATTGGGCAAAAGCAATAAATACTTTGATAGCCTTCTTCGTTTTAACCTTTTTGCTTGAAAAACTCTCAAAGGAGATTCCAGGGTATGCATCTGATATTGTTGGTGCTATGATTGGCGGTAAAGATATTGGAGCGACAAAAGACAACATTCACAAAAAGATGAAATCAGCTGTTGAGACAGGATCTAAAGTTATGAAGTATGCAGGAAAAACAGCATTTAAAAATATAAAAGGCGCGGCTCTGGGTGGTTCGGATAGTGCGGCAGGTAGATTGCGTGATAAAGTATCTGCTAAACATGTACTCGATGAACCAGAAAAACCTAAAAAGAAAGAGGAGGGAAAGAAAGAGGAAGAGAATAAGTCTTCACTAACAGATGATACACCATCAGGTGATCCACCACCAAACGAACCACCATCAGGTGCACCACCACCGTCAGACACTCAACCACCGTCAGGTGATCCACCACCAAACGAACCACCATCAGGTGATCCACCAAATAATCCTCCTTCAAAAGGAGACAATAAGTCTTCATCTCCATCGGGTACAGATAAGGAAACTACAAAGAGTTTGGACAGTGGTAGCGTAGAAAACTTTGCAGCAGTGTCGTACAAAGAAAATGAAGAAAGTTTAGCTCTTAGTAGCGAGGGAGAAGTTACAAAGAGTTTAAGTGAAGAAGGAGTAGTCATAAATAAATCAACAGTAACACCACCAAAAGATATAGGTAGTACTACCGTTATGCGTAATTTTCCTAATCCATCACTTCGACAAGAACAGAAGCGGCAGGCGGAGTTATTGTCTAATGGCGACTTCGATATACCAAGAATGAATGCACTCTCTGCTAAATTCAGCCACGGACATGGTAAGCACATTTCTAAAGTAGAACAAGCTAAACTCTTAATTGATAATGGATACGAACTAAGTGACTTTACAGTAAAGAAGAGGAAAAAGTAAATGCATATCTGTTGTCTCAAGGAACCATCTGACAGATTTCAAGAAATAAATTGACTTTTGTGTTGTATGATATTACATATACCATATGGTTCGCTTGAATATTGTATGATATTAAAACTAAATTTCCCTTTTAAAATTTTTTCAGTCACAAAATTTCCAAAAATTAAGTTTGGTATTCCAATTGTTTATAAAAGACAGAAGGACGTTTTGCTTTATTTGGTAATGGTTTTGTTTTTTTTAATTGCTCAAATTGTTTTTTGGTTGGCAACTGAAAAAATAAAACCAGATTTGCAAATTGTACCGGAAGTTCCTACTGCATCTTTACTCAAAGCATTTTCTTTGGGTGACGATCAGTTTTCGTTTAGGAGTAAAGCAAATAGAATACAATTTGCCGGTGATACTTTTGGAAGGTTTAGTGCTTTTAAGGATTACAATTATGAAAAATTGGGTGCTTGGTTTAATTTACTTGATACACTCGATGACAGAAGTGATTACGTACCAAGTATGGCGGCATACTATTATTCCGCTACTCAAAATAAAAAAGATACCATCCACATAGCAAAATATTTAGAAAATCATGCAGATAACTATTTAAGAAAAAAACAAATTAATCCAAAAGAGTACCCAAATGAACAGTGGTGGTGGTATTACCAAGCATCTTATTTTGCTAACAGAGAGGTTAAAGATAAACAAATGGCAATGCGATTAGCTGTTAAGTTAAAGGAAAATTCCCCACCTGATGCCCCGGATTGGACTAAAAAAATGCCGGATATTATTCTGAGAAGAGTTGATGGCGATTGTGAAACCATAAAAATCATATTTGGGGCAGCAGAAAGTATTGAAGATCATAAAATTAGTAACAAAGAAATCAATTATATGGGCTTTTATCTCAAACAAAAAATGGATGAAATTAAAAAAAAATATCCAACAGAAAGAGAGTTTAATAACTTTTATAGAAAATGTTTGGAATAAGTTATGAAAATTGCCACTTGGAATGTAAACGGTGTAAGAGCAAGAATTCCAAATATTTTGAATTTTGTTGATGAATATAAAATAGACATTTTGCTTTTACAGGAGTTAAAATGTGAAAGCGTTTTGTTTCCCACAGAGATAAAGGACTACTTTTCTTATTGTGAAGTTCTGGGACAAAAAGCAAGAAATGGAGTTGCTATATTATCTAAAATTCCGTTGGAAGAGGCGAAAAAAGAATATTTTATTTCAAATCCAGATGAAGCAAGATATTTGGAGTCTTCCTTTTGTTATAATGGTAATTTTTTCAAAATTGCTTCAATATATATACCAAACGGTGGACCATGCAAAGCAGATGGAATTTGTGAAGATATCACCAAAACCGACACTTTTTATAACAAAATGAGATTTTGTGATATTTTGAAAGAAAAATTTAAAGACAGTCTTGAGAAAAACGAAATTACCTTTTTCTGCGGTGACTATAATGTTTGTCCTAATTTATATATGGATGTGTATAGCCCTATAAAAGATGGTACAATTGCAAATACAAAAGAGGAAAGACAAAAATTTAAAGAATTGTTGGATGTTGGAATGTGTGATTTGTGGAGAGATTTTAATAAAGAATTAAAAGATTATACTTGGTGGGGTTATCGTCCTTTTACAATGTTTCAAAGAAATCAAGGATATAGAATTGATGCCGTTCTATGTTCGACTTTTACAAAACAATTTGTTAAAAAATGCTATACGATATCGTCTATAAGAGGACAGGAAAGACCGAGTGATCACATACCAATGATTTTTGAAATATAGGGTGTATTTTTTGCTCTTTTAAAAAATCTTTATATAAAAAACGATATGTTTAATTCAATCACAAAAAAGTTTGGTAGCGTTTTAGATAAAATTAGAGGAAAAAAGATTATTACAGAAGATGATTTTAATCTAATTTTGAGAGAAATTAGAATTGCCTTTTTGGAATCCGATGTCTCTTTGTCAATTATTAGAACCTTTATAGACAATATAAAAGACAAAGTTATAGGACAAAACGTAATCAAAAATGTGTCATCGGGACAAATGGTCATCAAGATCATAAATGATGAACTTTTGAATTTATTGAATACCGGTGCCGTTGCTATTGATGTCAACTCTTACAAACCTTTTTCGATTTTAATGCTTGGATTACAAGGACAAGGAAAAACAAGTGCTACTGTAAAATTGGCAAATAGATTACAAAAAAAAGATGACAAAAAAGTATTGGTTGTTTCTTTGGATACCTACAGACCAGCAGCACAAGAACAATTGGAAAAGATGGCAAAAAATAGCAATATTGACAGTTTATCTATAGTGGAAGGTGAATCACCAATTCAAATTGTCCAAAGAGCGTTAAATATTGTCTCTAATTATGATGTTGTAATTTATGATACTGCTGGACGAATGGCAATAGATACGACCATGATGAATGAACTCAAAGATTTATCAAATCTTATAAAACCGCAGGAAAAATTACTTGTTGCAGATTCTTTGATGGGACAAGATGCTTTAAATATTGCTAAAAATTTTAACGAGTCTATTGGAGTTAGTGGAATTATCTTAACAAGACTTGATGCAGATGGAAAAGCCGGTTCGGTATTGAGTATGAGGGTTGTTACTGGTTGCTCTATTAGATATATCTCTAATGGAGAGAAAGTTAATGATTTTGATGTATTCTATCCTGAAAGAATTGTATCGAGAATTTTAGATATGGGTGATGTCGTGACTTTTGTTGAAAACGCTCAAGAAAGTATTGACAAAAAAGAAGCAGAGGAAGTTGAGAATAAAATCAGAAAAGGCGAGTTTGATTTGGATGATTTTTTAAAACAGCTTAAAAATATCAAAATGCTTGGCGGTATTAAAAGTTTAATTTCTTTTTTACCTGGTGCTACAAAACTCAAGGACTTCTTAGATCAGAAA
Source organism: Rickettsiales bacterium (assembly GCA_031255235.1). Classification (GTDB taxonomy): domain Bacteria; phylum Pseudomonadota; class Alphaproteobacteria; order Rickettsiales; family UBA1997; genus JAIRSX01. Next base: position 919 of record JAIRSX010000129.1, on the reverse strand, counting down.
AATTTTGATGATAAGGTTTTTGAAAGACAAAAAGCAATCATACATTCCATGACAAAACTTGAAAGGAAGAATCCAGAAATATTAAATTCATCCAGAAAATTCAGAATTGCAAAGGGCAGTGGAACAAATGTACAAGATATAAATAGTCTTTTGAAAAAATTTAAAGATATAAAGAGAACAACAGAAGTTGTTGGTAAAATGAATACTGAACAATTACAAGATATAATGAATTCGCTTGGGAATTTTAAGAATCAAAAATTATGATGTTAGATATACAGGTGAATGGTGGGGGCGGTTTGCTTTTTAATGACCTAAAAGATATAGATGAATTTTTGTTTATAGAAAAGACACACTTTGATACTGGAAGTTTTATTGTTCCGACATTTATAACTGATAGTTTTGAAAACTTGAAAAGATTTGTTGATATAGTTGTCGAAAGAATTAAACTTAACGAATCATTATATCCATTGTGGGCAATACATTTGGAGGGTCCTTTTATTACGAATAAGGGTACACATCCAGAAAAATATTTATTAAAATTTAATGAGGAAAATGTTACCACTTTTTTGGAATTATTGAAACCAATAAGGGATATTTTACCGATTTATTTTACTATTGCTCCAGAACTTATAACCGACATTGACTTATTTATTAAGTTTAAAAGGAGTTTTAAAAATATAACTGTATCTGCTGGTCATACAAAAATCACAAAAGATGACTTTAAAGATTTACAAAATAGATTGGGAGATGATAGCATTAAAATGCTTACACATTTTCATAATGCAATGTTGGAAGGACATTTTAAAGGCGAAATTGATGGAATACCAAGTTATGTTTTTGAATATGGTTGGGATGGATATTTGGGTCTCATAACCGATGGACAACACACAAATAGTGGGGAGCTATTGCCAACTCTATT
>JAIRSX010000028.1 GCA_031255235.1 Rickettsiales bacterium | reverse complement strand
TTCCGTACCAGTAAAGCCAACATCATTTGCCTGCATAATCTCATAAGTTTCCCTATTTTTAAGCATTCCATCCTGATGAACTCCCGAAGCATGCGAAAAAGTATTCTGCCCTACTATTGCTTTATTTTTCTGAACTGCAAAACCAGTAATATTTGAAACAAGTTTAGATATATTAGCAAAATGCTTTGTATTTATATTTGTAGTGAATGGGTATAGATCTTTACGAACTTTAATTGCCATGACAATTTCTTCCATGGCGGCATTACCTGCCCTTTCCCCTAATCCGTTTATAGTACATTCTACCTGTCTTGCACCAGCACTAATTGCCGAAAGAGAATTCGCGGTTGCCATTCCCAAATCATTATGACAATGGGTAGAGAAAATTGCCTTATCACTATTTGGCACGTTTTCTATAACCTTTTTTATAAAATTGAAATATTCAACTGGATTAGTATAACCAAGTGTATCCGGAAGATTTATGGTAGTTGCTCCGTTTTTAATGGCACCCTCCACACATTTACACAAAAATTCAATATCAGTTCTGGTGGCATCTTCAGCGGACCACTCCAGATCTCCAATTAAATTCCTTGCATATTTTACACCATTATTGGACATTTCATAAACCGCATCTGCCTCCATTTTAAGTTTGTATTTCATGTGTATAGGTGAAGTAGATACAAAAACATGGACACGCCCTTGTTTTGCTGGTTTAACTGCCTCAACCGCCCTATCAATATCTTTATTTACTGTCCTCGCAAGTGAACAAATCACAGAATTTTTAGATTGTTTTGCGATTTTGTTAATCGCTTCAAAATCTCCATCAGAAGATATAGCAAACCCAGATTCAATAATATCAACCCCCATATCATCTAATGCTTTTGCTATGATTAGTTTCTCATCCAATGTCATTGTAGCACCAGGTGCCTGCTCTCCATCTCTCAAAGTAGTATCAAATATATAAACCCTATCATTTGCCATTTCTATCCCCACATTTACATTAAACTAATTGACAGATTAAAATATATTTTTAATTTTTGAAATTAATTTCATTTATTTCCCCCGTCCTTAACCACAATATATAACATTTTACCTTTTTATCCTTATATATTTTCTCAATCATGGATTTATATAAAAACAATTGAATTTTGTAGTATGGAGTTACTGTTTTAGCCTTAGTCCATTTAAAATCAACAATTAATACTTCATCATTTTTTATAACCAGTTTATCAATCTGTCCCGATATGATATTACCAACTTCCAAGTCATTATCAATGTCCTGTTTTTTTAGTTTTTCTATTAGAAAATTATCAACTTTTCCATAAATTGCGATCTCATTTTTAATTATTGAATTATCCTCAACAAATAAATACTTGTAGTTGTTACGAATACTCACAACCAAATTGTTTAATTTCTGATTTTTGGTATCCGCTATACCATTTTCCAACATTTTATGTACAAGAATACCTGTCTCTTTATTGTTGTTATTTTCGATTGTATTCGCTCTCGCATTTGTGTAAAAATGTGACGGATTTACAATTTTAATTCTTTCTTCTTGTTCAAATTCAAAATCGAAATTCAAAACATTATCGCTTTCGTCTTCTTTTGGCGTAATATCAATTTTATGATCTATAGAATTTCCGATATAATTTACATTGGTAAAATTTTTATTTTCGTTGGTATTCCATTTCTCACTCACAATTTTTATCAAATTATACCAATTTAGTTCCTTGTTTTCTTTGTCGTTATCTTTTTTTTTACCATCACTTTTCTTTTGCTTACAAGTAGCACAAATATGTAATTCGTCTCTTGCTCTTGTCATTGCAACGTACAAAAGTCGTAAATATTCTGCATACTCTTCTTCCTTAAATTTTTTCTTTATATTTTCCATCTTTTCACTTTCAACCAAGGATATAATTGGAAAACCATTTTTATAATAAATATTATTTTTGTTATGATGTATAGTTTGCGAATTATGGTCGATATCCAATAGAATAACAACTGGAGACTCTGCACCTTTGCTGGAATGTGCTGTTATAATTCTAATTGCATTTATGGATTGCTCCATATCTCTTTTTAAAATAATCTCATTTTTCTCAATATAGTCAACGAAACCAAATAAAGTTGCATTATTGCTATTGTTTTCGTATGCACTTCCTAAATTCAAAAATTCATCAAAAATTTCATCAGTTATTCCACCAAAACGAGCAATGAAATTATCCCTCCTACATCTAAAAAGGTATTTTAAGAATTTATATATACTTGTTTCTTTCTGTATCGTTTGCAGTTCTTTCAAAAAAGAATTATTCAAAACATCAAATAGATTATCTTGTCTTTCCAGACATAGTTTTTCTAATTCGCTATCCGTCATCTCCAAAAAGGGACTTTTGATGATATTTGCCACATTCAAATCATCATTTGGAAACAATATAACTTTTAGCAAAGCAATAATATCCTTTGAGATTATGTGTTCCATAATATAAAACCTATCCTTTCCCATAACTTTTATATTGTTCTTCCTGAGTTGCTTTGTTACATTATTTATGAGTTTGTTGTTTCTTTTTTTTACCAAGATCATAATATCTTTTGGTTCAATTTTTCTATATGTTCTTTTTTCTTTATCGTAAATCACTTTGCCAACCTCAAACCAATTTTTAATTTCCGTTGCCAACGCTACTGATAATAACTGCTCCTTTGTTTTCTCAATCTTTGCATGATCTTTTTTTATCCAACTTATTTCCTTCTCTTTTTCTTCATCCTCTAATAACAAGGTATGAACCTCAACCCGCCCTTCATCTTCCCTTATCCCATTGTGTTTTAAATCCGAATTGGTTATATTGTCCCTTATGTCCTTTTTTTCAAAAACCTTATCAACAAAATTCAATATATTTTTTGTACTTCTAAAGGAATAATCGAGAGATATTTGCTTCAATTCACCACCAATTTCCTTAAATTTTTTATTATAATATTCGTAATTTATCTCAAATTGTTCCTTGTTTGCTCCTTGAAAACTATAAATTGACTGCTTTTTGTCACCCACAACAAACAAAGTTCTATCTATTTTTCTATTTTCATGATTACCACTACCGCTAAAAAAATCATCAGTAATAGATTTTAAGATTTCCCACTGAATAGGATTAGTGTCCTGTGCTTCATCTAATAGAATATGTTCTAAATTACTATCTAACTTATATTTAACCCAATCGGTACCACCATCTTGACTAAGAAGTTTCTTTGTTTTATACAACAAATCATCAAAATCCAAAACGCCTTCACTTCGTTTTAAATTTTCATAAAGGTCAAAAATCTTGTAGGCAACTCCCAAAAATGATTTCGTGTATTCATAATTTTTTAAGTTCAACTCATATTGAACTATATTGTAAACCCTATCTTGCTCCCCTTTTGATTTTATATTCTTTTTTTTCTCATTGCCTACAGTCAAAAACCTTTTTATATACTCCTCCCAATTATTGTTTTTTTCTGCCTCCAAATTGTAGTCCTTGTCTATTAAGATTTTCCTAATTTTTTCATAAACATCATTTACACTCCCATTTCCTTTCAAAAATAATAATTTGTCCCTTTCGTCTATAAAACGTTCCAAAATTTCATAAAAATCATCTTCATTTTTGAATTTTAAAATCGTTTCTAATTCCTTTTTAATATCATTACTAACCATCAATTGCTCTTTCGCTTTGGTAAACAATTCTTGTTTTTTGTTATCATCTATAATTTGAAAATAAGGAACTACGTTTGCTTCTAAAGCGAATTGTTGCAAGATCTGTTTACAAAATGAATGTATCGTTAAAATTTTTAAATCATCACTATTATCAAGGATTTTAACAAATAAAACTCTTGCCTTATTTACATCTTTTTCTCCAATTTTTTCCAACTCTTGTTTTAATTCCTCTTCATTTAATTCTAACCAGCTTGCTAATTTTTGTTTTATTCTGTTTTTCATTTCAATAGCACCGCTATCGGTATATGTTATGCAGATAATCTTTGATAATTCTATATCTGATAAAAGTAATCTTATTAAGCGATTCACTAACAATGTCGTTTTCCCACTACCTGCCGATGCCTCAACCCATACTGAATTTAAAGGATCTATTGCTTCTAATTGTCGTTGTAATAAATTCATTCCTACCATCCCCACTCCTCTATTCTACTCAAATGTTTGTAATCACTTTCATAATTATTCTTGTCGTTCAACTCATAATTACTACAAATATAGGCATTTTGCTTATTGTAATACTCTATCAACTCTTCCAAATTTTTCCTGCATTCCTTTATCGTGTCTTGTAATTTATCACTAAATTCTATTATGTTATTTTTACCATCTCTCCCCTTTATCTCCCAAAAGAAAATTTTCTCGACATCTTTATTTAAAATAATCGCCTCGATTAGAAGTTGTGGTTTTTCAAGTTTGTAAAATTCTGTTTTTGTAGGAACATTTCCAGTTTTATAGTCTCCAACAAAAATATTATTTCCTCCTATTTCTTGTCTATCAATTTTCGCACATATATTTATGCCATTTATATCTATTTTTTGCTCATCATCTTCTGCTATAATAATATACCCCTCATTTCTTATAATCTCATCTTGTTTAACAAACCATTCTGCAATGTTATCAAATTTAATATAAAAAATTTCTCGTTCAGGAATATTATCAAAATATTTTTTGGACATATCAAATCCTATTTTTTTCAAGACCTTCACACCATTTTTCTTCTTATAATTTTTAGTATATAATTCCAATGCTTCATGAATAGCGTTTCCAAAATTAAGATGATTCGTCTTCTCACAAAACCAATTTTTTTTATACAAATTTAAAATATATTTCGCATATATATCGTATGGATTATTGATTAACTTTTCAATATAGGTTGCATATAACTTCTTTGGTCGAATTGACAAATTCGGATTAGGAGCGGGACGAACCAATTTCTTGTTTTCTATCTCTTCCTCTTGCCTTCTATAGTTTATAATCTTCAGTTCCTGTCCTTGACATTTCAAAAATGTTTCCAATCGCAACAAAAATTTTGAAGGAGTTGTTGTTTTACCACCCTCCTTAACCGCCCTTGTAATTATTACTTTCCCATTCGCCAATAACCTACACCAATCATATCCAGCAATTCCTATCTGTTCCTCCACCGAAGATAAGCCAACATCCTTTCTCATCGTTCTACTCATCCACGGATTATTTTGTATATGTTTTGGATAATGCCCTTCATTACAATTTGTAAAAATAACTAAATCATAGTTTAAAATTCTTGTTTCTTGTGGAGGTATTATAGAAATTGTTGGATAAATTTGATAAGCGTTCGCATATGATCTCCCAGTAATCAAATATTCCAATAAAAGCGAATAATCATCTAAATTTGCAACTTCAAGCTCAGATGCATTTTCGATTATTTCTTCTAAAAAGTCACTATTTTTATGGTCGATTTCGATATTTGCAAGATATTCTACCAACTTTATATGTTCCTGTAAAATCTCACTGAAATTTCCATTTTCTTTTAACTTTATTTGTTTTATATCATTTTTTACCTGTTCAAGGTTTTTTGTATCACCCATATTAGAAAAGTTTTTTTTCCTCAATGAATCAATAATCATCATATTCTGGAATCTTTGTTTTGTTTTTGGATGTTTCAATAAAGAAACTAAGGGAATTGTTTGATAGTCACTTTTTATCACATCCAATATGAGAAAAAGATATTTTACACATTCTTCCCTTAAAAACTTATTTCCAAAAGCGGTATAGACTTCTTTTTTTGTTATACTACTTTCAAGTTGAGCGGCAAAAACGTTATCGGTGGTAACAATTGCAGTTCTTGCATTATATTTTTCAATAATCTCTCCAATGAGATTTATTTCTTCATTTGTATTTTCACATCTTACACTAAAAATATTTTCTCTCTTTAAGTTTAAATTTGATTGCCATTGATTTGTTTTTTCTGGAGCAAGCATTGATTTTTCAAGTATCAAATCAATATTTGTTTTTTGACCCAATGTTTCAATTTTCGTTGGTTTTATGTTTTTTACCATTTCCTGTAGTAAATATTGCGGATGTTTATTGCCAACTTCCTCAAGTCCCTGATCCAATCCGTTAAAAATATAATAGCAATTATCATATTTGGATAAAGTTTTTATGAAGTCTTTCGTACTCTTTATATTTGCTGTTATATTGACTATTATTATAGGGTTAGCAGGTTTATTATCTTTATATTTTTTCGTATAGTGGTTTAAAACTTTTGTGATGTATTTTTTCTTAGAAATAAGATTCTTACTTTCTGCATATTCTTCCCAATTTTCGCCAAAATACTTTAAAAAAGTTTTTGTTTTGTTCCAGTACTCACTTAAATTACTGTCCAACTCAACAATTTTATCTGGCAAATTTTTAAAACTTATTTCATTTTGCACAAACTCGTCATAAATTTTAATAAACTCGTTTGATA
>JAIRSX010000124.1 GCA_031255235.1 Rickettsiales bacterium | reverse complement strand
AAAACAGACTATACTTACATTAAATATACCGATATTGAAGCAAATATTATTGAGGGAATAGAACAAAGCGAGCGGCTTGATTTTCCTATAACAAACAAAATAGATAAATTGGAAAATATTATTAATTCTATTGACGGGACGATATTGTTTTGTGAAGAGAGAACTGGTATAAATAGCCTTTCCGCTTTGAAAGATGTGACATTTAGAGACAAAATTTATTGTCTTGTAGGACCAGAGGGTGGTTTTTCACAAAATGAAAAAGAAATATTACGGAAACATGACAAAGTTATGTCAGTAAATTTGGGACGATTAATTTTGAGAACCGAAACAGCTAGTATCAGTATTTTAAGTATTGCACGGTTGCTTTGTGGTAATGTGATTGATAAATAATCATTAAAATGATTTTTGCAATTTCAATTATATTATTTTTATTTATGATAAAAATTGACTTTTCTATCCATTTTGTATATGAATGCTAGTATGGATACTAACAATAACTATACAGCAGATTCAATTAAAGTTTTGAAAGGACTTGAAGCAGTTAGAAAACGACCTGGTATGTATATTGGTGATACCGATGATGGAAGCGGTTTACACCACATGGTTTATGAAATATTAGATAATTCTATTGATGAAGCGCTTGCTGGTTATGCAACGAGTGTATTTGTCGTTTTAAATAAAGATGGTTCTATTACAATCACCGATAATGGGCGTGGTATTCCAACTGGTATGCATGCAACCGAAGGTGTTTCCGCTGCTGAAGTTTGTATGACTGATTTACATGCAGGTGGAAAATTTGATAATGATTCCTATAAAATTTCGGGTGGTCTTCATGGTGTTGGTGCTTCTTGTGTTAATGCTCTTAGTGATTGGTTGAAATTGCGAATTTGGCAGAATGGTAAGGAACACTTTATGGAGTTTAGAAGAGGTGTTAAATTGGAATCTCTCAAAGTTATTGGTGATTCTGATAAAACCGGAACTGAAACAACATTTTATCCAGATTCTACAATATTTAATAATAATATTGAATTCAATTATGATATTTTAGAAAAAGCAATTAGGGAAAAGGCATTCTTAAACTCTGTTGTTAGTATTGATTTGATTGATAATCGTTTGGATGAACCTAAACAGGAACATTTTCATTATGAAGATGGAATTTTAGAATTTGTTAAATTTTTGGATAGAGGTAAAACTACTATTGCAAAACCTTTATATTATAAGGGTAGGGAGGAAAACGGTATTTCTTTTGAAATTGCTCTTGCTTGGAATGATGGATACTATGAAAATACAACTTGTTTTACAAATAATATAAAACAAGGAGATGGGGGAACACATTTGCAAGGCTTTAGAAGTGCCTTAACCAGAAGTGTTGTGGATTATGCCAATAAAAGCGAATTAGCAAAAAAATATAAGATTGAAATTACGGGTGACGATATTAGGGAGGGTATGACTTGTATTTTGAGTGCCAAAGTTCCTGATCCAAAATTCTCTTCACAAACAAAAGATAAATTGGTTTCCAGTGAAGTTCGTCCTGTGGTCGAAGGTCAAACAAGTGACTTTTTGAACAGATACTTTGAGGAAAACCCATCCGAAGCGAAAAATATACTTGAAAAGGCATTTGAAGGTGCAAGAGCAAGAATTGCTGCCAGAAAAGCGAGGGAATTAACAAGAAGGAAAAGTGCTTTAGATTTAGGTGGTCTTCCTGGAAAACTTGCTGATTGTAGTGAAAAAGATCCTGCTTTAAGTGAGGTGTATTTGGTAGAGGGTGATTCTGCTGCCGGTAGTGCCAAGACTGGTCGTGATAGAAAATATCAAGCAATTTTGCCAGTGTTTGGGAAAATATTAAACACTGAAAAAGTCCGATTTGATAAAGTTATATCAAGTGATAAAATGGGTATGATTGTCACTGCTTTGGGTGCTGGTATTGGCAAAGAAGATTTTGATATTAAAAAGTTACGATATCATAAAATAGTTATAATGGCGGATGCCGATGTGGATGGTTCTCATATTAGGACTTTATACATGACTTTTTTCTATAGATATATGCCTGAAATTATTACAGGTGGTTATTTATATGTTGCTCAACCACCTCTTTATAGAATTAAAAAGGGAACCAATGAAGTTTATATAAAAAATGAAACGGCTTATACCGAATATATCATAAATAATGCTTGTCACGAAGCGATTTTTAAAAACTCTGCTGGTCTTCAAAAAAGTGGAGCGGATTTGATAGATTATGTTAAAAAGACTTTAATATTCAATAATCTAATCAAAGCATTGGCAAGAAATTTGCCTTTCAATATTATTGAAACTTTGGCGATAGTTGGTGGTTTTAGTGAAAATGCCTTTACAAATCCAGATTATTTAAAATCACTTTCCATTGATATAGAAAAATCTCTCAATAGATTTGAAAATGATGACGATGTTGTTTGGAAGGCTGAAGTTGGTTTTGATGGTTTGGATATCTTGAAAACTTACAAAAGTACAGTTACAAAATATTCCATCAAAGATGATATGTTAGGACGACCAGAGGTTGTTGAACTTAATAAAATCAGGCGAGAAATTTTAGAAGTTTTTGGTGAGGAAATTACTTTTGAAAAAAGGGATGAAATTTACAGAGCAGTTCGCCCGAGTGATTTTGCTAAAATTATAAATGATGTTGGGGTTAAGGGTATTACAATACAGAGGTTTAAAGGTCTTGGCGAAATGAATCCAGACCAATTATGGGAAACTACTTTAAATCCAGAGAATAGGACTTTGTTGAGGGTCACAATAGAAGACGCTTCACAAGCAGATGAGACTTTTGCAACTTTGATGGGTAATATTGTTAAGCCAAGGCGTGACTTCATTGTTGAGAATGCACTAAATGTTGTAAATTTAGATATATGAAGCTAGAAATCATTAAAGTTCCAAATCGTCTATTAAAGCAGAAATCAGTAGATATTTTAATTGTTGATGATGAGATTAAGAAATTGGCAGATGATATGATGGAAACAATGTATTCTGCGAAAGGGGTCGGGTTGGCAGGGGTCCAGGTTGGAGTTTTGAAAAATATCATAGTCATAGATGTGGAACAAACAAAAGGGGGGACAGAGGAAGAAAAAGTTGAAATGAGGAAACCATTAATTTTTATAAATCCAGTTATCGTTTGGAAATCACAAGAAACCGAAAAAATGGAGGAAGGGTGTCTGTCTATTCCTTTTTCAAGAGCGGAAATCCAGCGACATCTTAAAATTAAAATTAATTATCAAGATTTAGATGGATTAAAACAAGAACTGGATGCAGATGGATATTTAGCACATGCATTGCAACATGAAATTGATCATACAAAAGGTATTTGTTTTATTGATTATTTGAGTAAATTGAAAAGAGATTTGATAATTGATAAGGTTAAGAAGTGGGATATGTAATTATTTTGTTTAATATGATAAAATAACAATAATAATTCATTACATTTCATACAAAGTATGTCTACTATTTTAAGTAAAATTCAAGTTTTATATAAAAAAGTTACTCGTCTTTCAAATTTTACAGACAAAAAATAGTCGCATTGTATCTCCCAGCTAAAGCAAGGAGAATTATGCGACAAGTATTAAAATTTTGATACCTCACTAAAATCTTCAATAATATAATCTGGTTCCAGTTTTTCCATATCTTGTTTTGAAAAATAACCCCAAGTAACTCCGATGGTTTTTATTTTAGCGTTTTTACCACCCTGTATATCTGCATCGGTATCTCCGATTATATATGTGTTTTTCTTATCAAAATTTAGTTCATCAATAATTTCCAATATTAATTCTGGATTTGGTTTTGGTTTTTTGTCTCTGATTTTTACATCTTCTCTTGTTCTTAGAGAAGTAAAATATTTTTCTAAATCATAATGTTTCAAAATTTGAATAACTGCTTCTTTTTCTCTTGATGTACAAATTGATAATGTATGTCCTTTTTCATATAGACCTTTAATAACTTTTTTACAATTATTAAATAATTCAGGTATATATTCCATATTTGCTATTTTGTTTGTTATCATAATGAATGCTTTATCCATTAATTCTTTTTGCCTTTCTTTATCTACACCCCATTTAAAATCATATAAATCAGGGTTAGAATAACCATAACATATTGTTTCTACATCTGGCAAAGGAAGATTATTTTGTTCGGAATATTCAATAAGTCCTTTTTTAACAAGTGATTTCGTATCTGCTATTGTGCCATCAAAGTCAAAAATATATAGATTTGTCATGGTCTTGTCCTCTCTAAAACAAGTTTTATTTTTGTTTTTGGTAAACTATCTATCTGTTCCTGTGATAATCTTGCTTCCTTTTTTAAATATTCCACAAAACTTGGCGTTGAACTTCTTGCTACATCTTTTTTACCTCCTCTTTCTACTATCGTATATCCACCACCTAAATCACTTATCTGTCTTATTTTATCATCGGATACTTTCATATAGTTTTCTAACAACTCCCTCATAGCAAAACCACCTTTATCCTCCCTATATCTGCTTGTAAGCAATAAGTGCATTAATTGTTTTTGTTCTGCATCATGTCTTTTTACATGGCAAATATTCCATGCTTTTATAATTGGTGCAAAAGATTGTTTTTCTCCACTGCTTCTCGAAATATCTATTTGTTTACTTCTTAATGCCCTATTTGCCTTTATTAATATATCTCGTCTTATTGGAGAATGTTTTTCATCTTTTGTCATATAAAAATCTCTTATGGCAATAAAGTCTGGTTTAATACTATCAATCAATCCATAAACCTTATCAATATCGGACTGGTATTCGGCATAACTATATACCTCATGTAAAAAAGAAGACATATTAATTAAAACTTTTTTAGTTGGGTTATTCTTTCTAAATTTTTCAACTCTTGATAAGAGTTTTCTTGTTTGTTCTCCATTAAAAAATTTTCCATTCGGCACATTCTTTCGTGCTCTGCCCAATGCCCCATCATCTAAATCATATCCGATACACTGAATATTCTTATAAACTTGGTCTTTTTCTTCAATTAAACTTTTAAAAAAAGCACCATTAGAACAACCAAAATCAACAATTAAGCCGACTTTTTCATTTTGAATATATGGTTTTATAAATTCCTTTTTATCATTAATGGATGTCTCCATATGGGTTTCATATATCTTCACTCCATCTGTTCCTAATCCTGTGTATACACTTGTTTCTTTATCCATAATTCAGTTTTTAATATAATTATTTCTTCTCTTAATGATATAAAACAAAAAATGCAAAAATACTAAATGAGGTTCATTCTAAAAAAAGAATCACTATCACAAATTATATAATTAAAAACACCACCAATCTCTGGGTGGTTTTTAGTAGATAAAGGTATCATTGGATTCGTACCTTTCATTTTTTGAGATAATTTTTTTATAAAATTGTCAAATAAAATTTTGTAAATACTTTTGTTTTTAACATATTCACAAATTCCTCAACTTTCATGTTT
>JAIRSX010000111.1 GCA_031255235.1 Rickettsiales bacterium | reverse complement strand
TAAATCATTCTTCAATAATTATATCTTTCTCTTCAAAATTTTCTAGTGTGTATGACTTACCCTTTGTTAATCTTCCTTTTATGGTTATCAATTTTCCATCTTTATGAGCATCAACAATTTTTTTATAAATTTCATCTTTTTTTATTTCAAGATTAATTTTACCATTTTCATTATCCAAAATTGTTATTTCACATTTTGTTTCCTTATGTAGTTTTATGCAATACCCTTTTATTTCAACATCATCTATTGGTATTTTTTCTTTTAATTGTTTTCCGTAGTCTTTTAAAATTCTCCCATAATCATGAGAAATATTATTAAACTCGTTTCTTATTTTCCATTGTTCTTTTATTGGACGATTATTAGACCAAGACATTTTAAAATTTGTCCCATTACTTCCACAAGCATCAATGATATTTCCGAATGCCTCAAGAAAATTGGCACTAATTCCTTTATTTAAAACATTGTCTATTTTCTCTTTTTTTTCAATTACATCTATTGAATTTTGAATTAAATTGCACATCCTAATATTTACTTGTCTTTCAAAAGGTTCATTTTCTATTTTATCTTCTTCTATATCTTTAAGTAAATCACTTTCTATATTATCAACTATCGGAATTTGAAAATTTACAATAAAACTTCCCTTTTCGGTATGTCCTAATCTTATTTGTTCCCTATACTGCATTATATCTTTTGGGTATTTTGACTGATAATATAGTTTAGGGTTGTTTATGGATAAAGCAGAGTATGAATATATATTTAAAACATTATTTGTTAAATTTACAAATTGTTCTAATTGTAGATTGTCTGTTTTTTTATCTTTATCAATTATGACCCTAAATATATCATAATTTGAAAATATAATGTCTCTTATAATTTGTTCTTCTTCTCTTTTTTCTATCCTGCTTAAATCTCTTATTAATTCTCTTGTTCTATATCTATAATCATCTTCATTAAAACCACTTGAAACAAAAATTTTATATTCCTTTTCATCTATAAAATTTTGCCACTCACAACCAATGACAAAATCATTATATGATATTTCATGTTTTTCTTCCCATTTCCTATTTGTTAGATATGCTTTAATTTTTTGAAGTGGTAAATCAGTTATCATTTTATCTCCTTAATAATTTTACTCTTATAATTACTTTCAAAATCGGTCAGAGTTTGTGGCGTAAAAATATTTGTTCTTGGTATTTCAATATTTATTGAGGTAGTATTTTCAGTTTGTTTCCATCCTTGTAAATTTATATAATAACAACATTTTTTTAAAATAAGTTTTTCTACATCTTGTTCTATCCACTTATAAGTATCCTCATCTTCGTTTCCTACATTATCCTCTTTAAATGGCAATTCCAAAACTATTAGAATTTTTGGCTCACCTTGCTTAATTAAATAGCTATAATTGTTTACCTCCAATGGATATATTATCGTGCTTTCTTTAAATAATCTTTTATTGGAAGTTGATTTTAATTGTGTATAAACTTTAAATCCAGTTTCTAAATTTGTAAAACATCCATCGCATCCAAATGTATCATATTCTTCAATTTCAAACCCAAAACCCGTAATGCAGGCTATAGCCTTCACAAAAGCACAATTAAAACTTTCTTTAATTCGTGTTATATGTTTCACTTCAAATAGAAATACTCTATCCGAAAGATAATATCAATTTTTTTATAAATGAATATTTAAAAAATAAGTTCAAAAAGATACATTCTTGTCAATTGAGTGTTTATTTCTTTATTAATTTTTAATTTTTGTTAAAAACATCATTTTTTATTAAAATAATCCTTTTATCATTCCGTTGTAACCACTCTCTAAATATTCTTTCGCTGCCAAGATACGCGTGCTTTCGGGGACTTTTTCATCTTTTATAAACAAAATCAAGACTTGCTTGCGATTTTCCCTAACTTGGTGTGTTCCAATTCTTTCTCTTTTTGTTCCCTTTGCTCCTTTATATTAGCATAAAACCTCTCTCTCTTCCCTTTTATTGAAAAAATAGATTAAAAAACTAATAATAGTGGTAATTGACGCTATTATGACATTCAATAATTGATATAAACCTTGTTTCACACTCTCTTTAATAAAATTGTTTAATGATAAGCAAAAACCCCTTTAATTACAAGAAATTACTATAATATAACATTTTTCTATCCATTATTTTCGTTTTTTTAAAAAATTACTAAACTGATTAATATGTATCTCCACCTTGCATCAAATCATTTAATGCTATTGTTTTTTTTTTTTGTTAAAGAAAATGTGAAAATGGTGAAAGAAAATCTTTAGAAGTATTTTGTTCGAGAAATGGGGGAATAAGATATTTTTTATATAATATAGAAATTTGAGACTCTCCATACAGGATAGTCAGCGGTTTGGGTCTCAGATTTAAAAATATGATTGGTTTATTATGCTTGATTTTGATTATGTTCCTCCTTCCCTTTTTTATATTTTTTATCGCACTAAAAAAAAAAAAACGAAGCATTTCTGCTCCGTTTTTTATAAGTCAACTGATGATCAACTAGAAGTTAAGTCTCAATGCTAAACCATAAGTATTCCAATTGTTTTCACCCGTAGTGTAACTGAATCTAAATACTGGAGTATCAAAAACCCACAATGAGTAATTTGCTTGTAAGTTAAATCCAAAAGTCCAGTAAGTTGGAACATAAACTTCTGTTTTACCACCAACTATTGTGTAAGTTAATTCACCACCTAATGTTAATCGTTTCCAAGGAGACCAATTAACTAAAAGACCATTTTTAAAGAATGAATTGTGCAAATCAAACTCAGGGATAATACCCTTCATTTCATCATCTAAAGCGCCAAATTTATTCACAACACTTATAATATTATCTCGTCCCCAACTATCAACAAGAGTATAAGAATTTGTAAGAACAAAGTCTAAATTGTTAACAGGGATCTTGAAATCGGTAGCGGCAAATGTCTTTTTACTTGTAATTCCCATACTTCTAAAAATTGAAATTTCAGGAAATATAGATAAATCTTCCATCTTTAAAAGTTCATCTGCATCTAATACTTCTAAAAATCTACTACTGCCTCCCGCTGACAAAGCAAATGGTCTGAAAGATGGAGTAATAGACCAGTTACTAACCCACTCTTCTGGAACTATCCATCTCAAAGCAATTCCAGCACCAAGGCTACCACCATAAAATTTATCACTATTCTTTTCGGATGTAATGTAGTAACCAGATATAGGCAAATCAAACCGCAATGACAAACCAAGTGGATCAAGTAATCCAAATAAATCAGAATGCATGTTCAAAGGGAGTCTGGCATTTAAAACAGTTATACCGTTCGCATCAGAAGAATAGTAAATTTGTGGATAAGAATAAGAATCAATCTTCTCATCATTAACAGCCAAACTGTAATCATAATCAGCAAGAGTGTACATTGTAGATAGTGGGTTACCACCAACAACTGAATAAGGAGTATTTTTGATTTTGTTATGTTCCTCTCTTACAAACATTTTAGAGAACACTTCGTAAATTTTTCCACTATCTATCAAATCTTTTATATTCTTCTCCAATTTTGCTGCTAAATTATCATTAGTATTTGCTTCAAATAAATCTCCTAAATCATTGAAATCAATACCACTCTCAATGCCAGGAATTCCCTTAAACAAGCCTAAATCGTCTTTGACCAACTTTATCTTCTTACCACCTATGTTATCAACCTTAAATTCGATTTCTTGTCCCAAGACCGAAAGAGTTAATCCCTCTATTTCACTACTATTAATATCTGAAAGAGTAGCACTATTACCTACAGCATTTGCAAAATCCTTATTTTGTTCCTTAAACATATTCATGATATCTGCTGGATCGCCTTTTGTTAAATCATCTATACTGTTAACCTCTAAGTTATACTCTTTACCTTCGTAATTAAGTTTAAAATCAAATAAAGCAGCATTCGCGACGGAAGTTGCAACTAGCAACACCATCAACATTTTTATAAAAATATTCTTTCTAACCATGTATTTCATTTAAACACAAAAAAAAAAAAAAAAACAAATAAATCTTTAGGGGCGGATGGTTGGGGGATTGTTTTTATCTGTAAAAATATTATCTGTGTATGGTTTAATTTCTGACATAAAACGTCTCATTTTTGCCAAATTATCATGTGATATACACAAATAGTTTTGATTTTATTAATACATAGTTATACCATTCGAGCAGGCACCTATAGCTCAACTGGATAGAGTACTCGGTTGCGAACTGAGCGGTTAGGAGTTCAAGTCTCCTTGGGTGCACCATTTTCGAGGTAAAGATCGTATATTTTGTTTTCAAATTCATCGATTTTGCGCAAAATCATTTTTATGCTTTCTTGTATTTTATTGACAATTTTCTTGTTTGTTTTGTCCTTTAAATAAACGATGTAGTCGTCTATCATGCTTTCTGCCATTTCCTTGACATCATCAATTAATGGGTATAGAATTTCCTGTTTTTTCTCTAAACTTATATTGTCGTTTTCGGCTGTTTCGTATTTCAGATTGTCGGCAACATTTTCATATAAAGAGAGTTGTTCGTATAACAGTTTATCTTCGTTGTTATTATTATCTGGCATTTTTTTTCATTATTTGTTCTTTTTCTCTTTTCCAATCTCTTTCTTTGATGGTTTGTCTTTTGTCAAAAAGTTTTTTACCTTTTGCTAAAGCAATTTTGATTTTTACAAATCCCTTGTTGCTAAAATATAAAGTTAAAGGAACTATAGTTAGACCTTTTTCCTTTATGCTCCCCAAAAGTTTATTTAACTCTTTTTTTTGTAGGAGTAATTTTCTTTTTCTGTTTGGTTCATGATTGAATTTGTTTGTTGTCATGTTATATACTGGGATATTTACACTATATAGCCACGCTTCACCGTTTTTGTCAACATCAACATATCCATCTTGTATATTTGCACGCCCCTGTCTCAAAGATTTGATTTCAGTTCCGACAAGCACAATCCCGGCGTTGTATTCCTGTAATATTTCGTACTCAAATTTTGCCTTTCTATTTTGTGCTATTATCGTCATATTAGTATTATAAATACAACATTGTAGCAAATAATCAAGTTTTATTTTTTCTTACAAATTAGATGTAACAAATAAATTGTTCCCAAAGCAATAACTGGAATAACCATACTATTATATTCCTTCATAGAATAACCGGTTATTAAACCACTGATCATTATAGAAATACTGCCAATAATGGTTAATGCAGAGTTTGCTGATACTAATTCCTCCTTTTTGTATTTGCTGTTTAATATGGATATGCAACCTATATGTATAAAGTTTGTGGAGGTTCCCAACCCAAAATAAAGTAAAAAAGATAGTAAATAAGATTTAGTAAAAAACGGGATCAAACATAGCAAAAGGATTGTTAAAATTGTTCCGAAAGCCAACAATGTATTCTTGTTTTTTTTGTCAAACAGATAACCAACAAGGATGCTTGTTAGCAACCCACTCCAGCAATATATGGATAATAATAAACCACCATTTTTATATTCCCATCCCATTTTATTAAAGTAAATTACTGTAAATAGGAATAGACTATTACTTGTGAATTCCAATATGATCTTTGATAAAAAGAGTCCTTTGTTTTCTCTCAAAAAAGAAAACAGGTTTAATTTTTTTACAAAAACTATTTGCTTGTATTCCTTTATTCTTATGAAGTAGATTACATTTAATATTTGTAAGATGGCACAGACATATAGAATATTTTTTTCACCAAAGGATAAAAAAGCCGAGGCGATGGAAATTCCCAATAGAACGACCACATTTAAAAGACCATTTTTAAAACCTTTGTCCTCATCAGCAACAATATTCAATGTGGCATCAATAAAGGTCATAAAGGACATCATGCCGGTTCCAAAAATTGCCATGTATAATAACCATACTCCATAATTTATGAAGTTTTGTGATAACAATAGAATCATTGTGTAGGAAAGAATTGACGTGATTGCTATCTTTTTTAACCCAAATTTATTGGTTAAAAATGGCACGAAGCACATAAATATCAATCCGCAAAATCTTCTGAACGAGTCAGAAAAACCTATCAAGAAATCGTTGACTGAATTTTGTTTTAAAATTATTGAGAATATGGAAAGGGCAACACCAACCACTATGTAATAGGTGAACGCGGATACGGATAAATAAAAATATTTTTTATTCATATCGCTTTTATAGAATTATTTATAAAAAAGACAAATTTAAAAATTAAATTTGTTTTTACTTTGTAAATTCATATAACTGCTTGGCATGAAATCTGATATAGAAATAGCGAGAGAAATTGTAATAAATCCTATTGTTGATGTTGCAAAAAAAGTTGGTATAAAGGAAGATGATCTGGAATTATATGGAAAATATAAAGCGAAAATCTCGCAAGAATTTATAAACTCAATTCAGGATAACAAAGATGGTAAATTAATTTTAGTTACTGCGATAAATCCAACTTCTATGGGGGAGGGCAAAACTACCACCACTATAGGGTTGGGGCAGGCACTTGCAAAGCTTAACAAGAAAGTTGTAATTGCTTTGAGGGAGCCGAGTTTAGGTCCCTGTTTTGGTGTCAAGGGTGGTGCAACTGGTGGGGGTTATAGTCAAGTCGTTCCCATGGAAGATATAAATTTACATTTTACGGGTGATATACACGCTATAACAACGGCAAATAATCTACTTTCCGCTTTGATTGATAATCATTTGTATAATGGGAATAAGTTAAATATCAGTCGTAAAAATGTTTTATGGAAAAGATGTTTAGATTTAAATGATAGAAGTTTGAGAGAAATTGAACTCGTTGGGGAAAAACCGAGGAGGGATAATTTTTTGATTACGGTTGCTAGTGAAATTATGGCGATTTTGTGTTTGTCTAATGATTTACAAGATTTAAAAAAAAGATTAGGTGATATTTTAATTGCTTATAGCAAAAAAGGTGAACCGATTTTTGCGAGAGATTTGAAGGCGGAGGGTAGTATGGCAGTTCTTTTAAAAGATGCTATAAAACCGAATTTAGTTCAAACTTTGGAAGGAGTTCCAGTTTTAATACATGGTGGTCCATTTGCGAATATTGCTCATGGCTGTAATAGTGTCGTTGCTACAAAAACTGCTTTAAAATTGGGTGATTATGTTGTGACTGAGGCGGGGTTTGGTGCAGATTTGGGGGCGGAAAAGTTTTTTGATATAAAGTGTAGAAAAGCGAATTTGAAACCTTCTGCTGTTGTTTTAGTGGCAACTATTAGGGCGTTAAAATATAATGGTGGTGGTGATTTAGATAAAGGAATTTGTAATTTAGGGCGACATATTGAAAATTTAAAAAAATATAATCTTCCTGTTGTGGTGACTTTGAATAAATTTACGGATGATACAAACGAGGAGATTGAGTTTGTAGCAAAATATTGCAAAAGTCTTGATGAAGGAAAATTTAGTATCAAATTTGCTTTGTGTGAAGGGTGGGCGAAGGGTGGCAACGGGGCAATAGAATTAGCAAATGAAGTTTTAAGTGTTGTTAATGCTGAAAGCAATTTTGAACCTTTGTACAATCAGGATCTTCCTATAAAGGAAAAAATAAATAAAGTAGCAAAAGAGATTTACAGGGCGGAAGAAGTTAAGTTTATTGAAAATACCGAGGAAGAGATTAAACAAATTGAAAAATTGGGTTTTGCTAAATTGCCAATCTGTATAGCAAAAACTCAATATAGTTTTACTGATGATAAAACAAAACTTGGTGCCCCAATTGGATTTACGTTTACAATTAAAAAGGTTAGGGTATCGGCAGGTGCCGGTTTTGTTGTTTGTGAAGCGGGAGATATAATGACAATGCCAGGGTTACCGAAACATCCGTTGGCAGAGGTGATAGATATTGACAATAATGGGATAATTAAAGGTATGATGTAATTTTGTAAAGTACATTCTATTAGAATATATTATTAGTATGTTTGTTTTAGATCTTTTATATACATTGTTTGCATTTGTAATAATATTGTCGTTGTTGGTTTTTGTGCATGAACTTGGGCATTATTTAGGATGTGTTTGGTTGAATGTTAGAGTTAGTTCTTTTTCCATTGGGATGGGAAAAGAAATATTTGGGTGGACTAATAAGAGAAAAGAGAGGTGGAAAATATCAATGCTGCCTATTGGTGGCTATGTTATGATGTATGGAGATGCCGATGCAAGCTCTGGTAAAGCAGATAAAAATTTGTTGGAAAATGCAACTGAAGAAGATAAAAAAACAATTATCTATTTTCAGCCCGCTTGGAAGAAATTTATCATAACTTTTCTGGGCCCATTTTTTAGTCTTTTATTTGGTGTTATTTTGCTTACATTTATGTATAATGTCAAAGGGATTTCCGTTATGGAGCCAATTGTTGCCGATGTTTTACCGGATTCTCCATCTTTTGGTATTTTGAGAAAAGATGATGTCATATTGGAAATAGATGATAAAAAAATATCATATTTTAGTGAAGTCGTTCAAACTGTTGCTTTATCTAATGGTGAAGTTTTGAGATTTAAAATTTTAAGGGATGGTGAAGTAATTGATGAAGATATTGTGCCATCAATAAATGAAGCAAAAGATATGTTTGGAAATTCTGTAGAGGTTCCTTTTATTGGTGTGGTATCACGTGTTGAATCCGTCAAAAGATTAAATATTTTTCAATCATTTATGCATGGGGTTAAGGCAACTTTTACCATAAGCAAAAATACTTTACTTGTATTGAAACAAATGGTTTTGAGAGAGAGGGGAACGGATGATTTGGGTGGACCAATCAAAATTGCTAAATATTCTTCCCAAAGTTTTAGAAATGGTTTTTGGACTACAATATATTTTATTGCGATGCTTACTATAAATTTAGGACTTATGAATTTGTTGCCTATTCCAGTTTTGGATGGCGGTGCTTTGCTTTTTTTATTGCTTGAGATGATTTTTAGGAAAGAAATTCCCGAGAATATTCAGGATAAATTATTGCGTGTTGGGTTTGGAATACTTATTTTTATAATGCTGTTTGCCACGTTTAATGATGTGAAAAGTTTTTTTTAATTTTTTTTGATTTTAAAATAAAGGTGTTATAGTAATAATTTATTATAAGGAATAGATTAAGATGTTTGCGATAGTTGAAACAGGTGGAAAGCAATATAGAGTAGCACAAGGAACTACGATAAATGTAGAGAAAGTGGAAGGAGAGGGCAAAACGATTTTGAAGAATGTTTTGTTTGTTCAAAAGGGTGATGGGTCTTTGTTGATTGGAAAGCCTGTGGTAGAGGGTGCAGAGGTTGAAGCAGAGATTGTTGAAACTTTTAAAGATGATAAGGTTATAGATTTCCATAAAAGAAGAAGGAAAAATTCTCGTAGAAAGAATGGGCATAGGCAGATTCTTACGAAATTAAAGATTATTAATATTAAAATTTAGGAGTAGTATGGCACATAAAAAAGGTGGTGGGGCAACCAGTCAACACGTTGACTCTGCTGGTAGAAGATTAGGTCTTAAGAGAGCAAGTGGGCAGTCTGTTAGATGCGGAACTATTATAGTTAGACAAAGGGGAACAAAGTTTTTCCCAGGTAAAAATACTGGTATTGGTAGAGATCATACTTTGTTTGCTTTAATCGATGGGATAGTGAGATTTGTCCAAAAAGGCAAGAAAGAGAGAGTTTATGTTGAAATAATTAATGTGGGTGAGTTACAAAAGGACGTAAAATCAGTTGTAAAAAAAGAAAAGGCAGTTTCAAAAGCACCTAAAAAGGTTGTTAACAAAAAGGAAAAGACAGCAGAATAAGGATAAATAGGGGGTTTAGTAATATTATGGTAAATGTTAATTCATTGAATATAGGTAATGTTGTAATTTATAATGGTAAGTATTGTCTTTTGGTTAAAAAGGAACACGTAAAACCTGGAAAGGGTGGTGCTTTTTTACAAGTTGAAATGAAAGATGTTAAAACGGGCAATAAGATTCCTGCGAGGTTTAATACCACGGAAGATGTTGATGTGGCAAACATGGAGGAAAAGCCTTTCCAATATCAGTACGATGAAGGTGAAACTTTAGCACTTATGAATATGGAGAGTTATGAGCAGATTTCTCTTCCAAAATCATTGGTTGGTGAAACTGCTTTGTTGTTCTTGCAAGAAGGGATGGATGTTAAGGTTGAGTATTGTGATGGTGATCCAATAAATATTGCCATACCAGAAAAGGTTACTATGACAGTTCAGTCGGCAGAGGTTGCCATTAAAGGACAAACTCAAACTGCAAGTTTTAAACCAGCGATTTTAGAGAATGGTGTTAGAGTTATGGTGCCAACCTTTATAAATGCAGAGGATAGGATTGTTGTTAGAACAGAAGATGCTGTCTACGTTGAAAGGGCAAAAGCAGATAAGTAGTGATATCTTTATTGATTGATAGATTATCTAATAAAAATAATAAATAAATTAAGGATGGGAGTATGGAACAAAAAGGAAAGAGGGAGAAGTTTTTTAATGTTGGCAGTAAAGAGGCAAGGGAAAGGGGGAGGAAATATGACAATATTAGTAGCGAAGAAGCGAGAAATTTAAGTAAAGCAGTGAGAGACAAAGGAGATAATCTTAGCAGTGGTGGGGTAAAGAAAATAAGAGAAGAGAAGAGGTTGGTAAGAGGGAGGGGTTTTATGGAATCTAAAACCAATAAGGACAGGGGGTACAGGGAATCTGGCGGTGCCGATGATCCTATATTGGAAATTGAAGAGATTAATGAAAACAGAAAATTCTTAAGAGGAAGAGAACAAAGAAAATCTGTAAGAATAAATGAGGTAAAAGAAGTTAAAGAAAAGATTTTTGATTTGAAAAATCATACAAATGATTTGCTATTTTTGCCTTTGGGTGGAAGTAGTGAGGTTACTATGAATTGTAATCTTTACCATTATAAAGGAAAGTGGATTATTGTGGATATGGGTGTTGCTTTTACAAAAAATATTCCTGGAGTTCAAGTTATATTGCCAGATATAAAATTTATAAAGCAGAACTTGAAAGATTTTTTAGGAATTTTTATTACTCACGCCCATGAGGACCATATTGGTGCAATACAATATTTATGGGAAGAATTGAGGCTTCCTATTTATGCTTCAAAATTTGCTGTGACTTTTTTAAAAAACAAATTATCTGTTTATCCTTTTTTTAGAAGAGTTAAGTTCATTGAAGTTCCAACAAATGCTGTTTTAAATGTGAAACCATTCATATTGGAATTTATAAATCTCACTCATTCAATTCCGGAGATGAATGCTATTTTAATAAGAACGGACGATGGTAATATATTTCATACGGGTGATTGGAGATTTGAAGAAAAACCTATTATAGGTATTCCGACCAATAAAAATAGATTAAGAGAATTAGGAAATAGGGGACAAGTTTTGGCAATGGTGTGTGAATCCACAAATATATTCAGTGATAAACAAAATCAAACGGAAGCAGATCTACTGGAAAATTTAAAAAGAATCATTAAAGAGAATGATAAGGGGCTTGTTGTTGCTGGGATTTTTGCCACAAATATATCAAGAATTATATCGCTTGCAATTGCTGCGAGGGCTGCAGGCAGAAAAATAGGTATTGTGGGACAGGCAATTCGCAATATTTTAAAAGTTGCTCTTGAGATGAAATATTTACCAAGAGATATAGAATTTGTTGACGAAGATAATCTCAATAAAATTGATAGGAATAAACTTTTTATCATATCTACTGGATGCCAAGGGCAGGAAAATGCTGGTCTTAGTCGTCTTGCCGATGGAACACATAAAACTTTAAAATTAGAATCGAATGATGTTGTTATATTTTCTGCGAGTGAAATTCCTGGTAACGAAATAGAAATCACAGATTTATATAATAAGTTGGCAGATAAGGGTGTGTCTATCATAAATAATCATAGCGATTTTGTCCATATATCCGGTCACTATTCAAAAAGTGAATTGATTGAAATGTATGATTTAGTTAAACCAAAGATTTCAATTCCTTCCCATGGTGATGCAATAAAACTTATAGAACATGAAAAAATTGCGAAAAAATTGGGAATTAAGAGTACTACGAGGGGAAAAAATGGTTCAGTTTTAAAAATAAATAGTGATGGGACAACTGAAAATGTTGGTGTGATTAAAGTTATGGAATCCGTGATGGATGGAAAGAGAAAAGTTGGTATAAAGAGTTCCATAATATCAGAGAGAGAAAAGTTAGCGAATAGTGGTGTTATAGTTATTAGTTTCATAGTTGATGAGAAATATAGGCAGTTGTCTTTATTTAATATCAATTCTATTGGTAATTATAATTTAGTTTATGAAAAGACGATAAAAAGTAAGTTGATGAATCTTGCTTATAAGGGTTATAAAGATGCCGTTTCTCTCATAAATGATCCGGAAAACAAAGATAAGTTTGCTGATGATTTCAAAAAGGAAAGGTTGATTGAAAAAGAAATAAAGAAAGAAATAGATACCTTCATTTATGATAATTATGGTAAATCTGTTCTTATCGTTATTAATTTCTTGAAAGAGGAAAGCAATATTATACCATCGGTATCAATAAAAGATAAATAGATCGATAGCTTTTTATTTTTTGTTTTTCTCTTGTAAAAGAAGAAGAACTTTGAGAGAATGATAAAAAAAAATTTGAATCCTTGAAGAAATTATGTTATACATCATTGTAGTAGATTAAGAAGGAGTTATTATGAGTTTTACTTTAAAAGAAGAAGAAATAAAACTTTTAAAATGGATTGAAGAGAGAGAAGGTAATAGCGTTGCTGATTTTGCTGAAGGTGCTCCTGCTCATTTGACTGCGGCGTTGTTTGGCATGCTTGCAGATAATAATGTTGCAGATGGTGAGAAAAGAAAAATACGTGGTTTTCTAACTTGGTTGTATAGGATTGCTATTCCGGATATTGAACCAGCACAACCAGCACAACCAGCACCAGCACCAGCACAAGCAGCACAAGCAGCACAAGCACAACCAGCACCAGCACAAGCAGCACTAGTAGCACCACCAGCACCAGCAGCACCACCAGCACCACCATCATTGGCAAATAAAAACAGTGCGCTCGATCTTTTAGAGAGGGATGCTAATTCCGAGGCTGATCTGAATGATATACTGGAAGAAATTGTTAGTGAGTATGTTGAAGGATATATAGAAAATGATAATGAGCACTTTGTGGAATTTCTGGAAGATCTTTTAAAATTAGAACATTTGAGTGATACAGAGAAAGGATTTTTGGAGAAGCTTCGTGATTATCAAAGACATAAGCATGCTGCAGGGGTTCCTGCTGCAGGGGATCCTGCTGCAGGGGATCCTGTTGTTCCTGGAGATATTTATAAACTTTTAAGAGAACCTCCTTCTGTAGGTAAGGATGCTGATTTTGTTGGCAATAGAGTTATTATAGATGGATTTGTAAATGAATTCTTTCTACCAATTTTTAAGAAGACATTTAGTGGGGAAGTTATTTCGAAGGCACTTGCAGGTGGTTCCTTGAAGAAGGGTAGCGCTCTATTACCTGAAAACATTCGCGACGATGTGAGAGGTGTAAGAGTTACTTCTAAAGGGATGAATGGTCCTAAGGAGATAGTTGGTAGTTTGTTTGAAAGATTGGATTTCTTTAGCAAGGGGTTGTCTCCTGACGAACAGGCTCTTTTTAAACGACAATTTTTAGAAAATCAGGGGTTTCGTGATTTCCTTGTTGCTCCCAAGAATGATGTAGGAGGATATGAAGCAAGATTAGCTGCACTTTTAAGGAGTGCTTTTGCTGTCAGTATGCCTGATAGGACGATTGATGCAATGGTCATTGAATTTATGTATTTGAAGGATGTTGGTATGACCTCTGATAGTCTTAAATCGTTTAGTGAAATGACATCTGCAATAATTGATGGTGGTAGACATGAGGCTTTTGAAAAGGGAAGAGAAGCTGAAAGATCAAATGGAAGAACAGCGATGGGGATGGCTGAAATTCTTGACCTTGACACTGTAGCGAGGACGTCGAGTGGTAATAAATATGGCCGCCGTCGAGAACATGATGAAGGATCACTGTCACCTGAGGCTTCTGTTCATAGAAATATAATTGGAGGGTTTGTAGAATTTGCTGAGAGGGTTAAGTTTGGAGTTCAAGGAAAAATTCTTCCTGAGGCTCTCGGGAGTAATCCTCTTGCTAATAATCCTAAATATATGAAGTTTTTGAAGAAGTATAAGGATTTGGAGGACGCGGCATTGAAAGCGCATGGTTACAAATCGTTGTCTGAACTTTCACTTGTTGAACTTAGAGCTCTTAATAGATCTAAAAAAGATCTTGTTCATGAAACGAATTTTACTGATATTGCTCATGAACAGTTGGGAGTTGAATTTAAAAATAGGAATGGTGGAATGATAAGTCATTCCGTTGATCCGTTTGCGACACTTCAGCAGATGCGAATTGAGGACAGAGCAAAAGAAAATAAAACAAAGTCGCCTCAGTTGCCTAAGTCGTTTATAGATGCTCGTGATGCGAAAAATGAAGCTGCAAATGAATTGTATAGGACACAAAGTGCTTTTTCACGCAAGTGTGATAGGGCGAAAGCCAGATCTGATTATTTATATTTAGAGATTGAGAGAATAATATCTGAGTGTAGGGGTAAAGCTTCTTTAGATGGAAATCCTGAACTTTGCAAAGAATTAGCGAATTTGTGTGATCATTATAGAGATAATATTCCACATGATAGAATGTGCAATGAGAAAAAGAGGGGTGCTGGTTTGGGGTGGTCGTCGTGTTTTGCTAGTGATAAGGATAAGGCAAAAAAGATTTTGGATAGGGCTATGCATGAGAGACTTAAATATCAGCAATATGATAGGATCCGAGTTGCAGCTAATAATGGTATATATGGTGAGGTTGAAAGTAATGCCGCACGGGATACTCTTCTTATTGGTGGGGGAATTTATGAAGGAGCTAGAAATGAAAGTTTCCGAACTATTCTTTATGATAGGCACAATGAGAGATCTGATGCTATTGGTGGTAAAGGACGGACTGCTTTGAATTATTCGCATGCTCTTAGACATTTTAATGCAAGACAAAGCGAATTGGCGAGAGAATCGGCAAAGATTTCGTTAAATGATGAATCGTCAAAGAGAGCGAGAATCGAGGCGGAACGATATGCGCATAGGGATAAAAGGGATTCAGTAGGTAATTTTAGGTAATCTCTTGTGGTTTAAAAAAATGCTATATTTAAATATAGCATTTTTATCTTTATTTGTTTTTCATATCTCTTAAAGTTTATTGTTGTCGATAATCTTTTTCCAGTCCAGGAAACCTTTAAACTGAATTATTACATATACAACGTATGAGGAAGATAGAATAAATTGCTGTGTATACGCAAACATGCCGACCATAATTGTGTCGCCAGCGACAAAACATAACAATGATTCTATGCTTTTTCTTGCTGTGAAAATATAAGCACCAATCTTCAATGTGAAGTGCATGGCGTCTAAAACAGGAGATGGTGCAGCGAGTTTAAATCTTAGGATGCAATATATTACGAAAAATAATGCAATAGCACCAATTGAAAATTTTCCCAAATCTTTCTTTGTCTCCCAATGAGGTATAAATCTTTCTTGTCCAGACCAAGTCTTAAAAGTAATCATTGACATGATAGAGGCATAAATATAAATTGTCATACTGGCATAATGTCGCGATCTATACATGATGTAAACCATAAACGCAGAATAGAAAATATTTATAAATGGACCAGCTCTTTTTCTATTCAACAAAAGAATAGTATAAGTTATACCAGTAACAAACAGGAAAAATTGGAACAAATACTGTGATAACATACCCACAGTAATGTACTCCCAACAATATAATTTGTCAAATAAAAA
>JAIRSX010000043.1 GCA_031255235.1 Rickettsiales bacterium | reverse complement strand
TTCATATTCCATATTACTTTCTAATACTTTTCTTTTACTTGGTAGTTTAAACTCTTCACATTTACTTAATACGTCTTCTACCCAATGACTCGCTCTTATTGCAGTTGTTTCATTTATTTTGTAGCTCTTCCAGCTATATGATAAAAGGTTCTGTTTTCTCGTAAATATTCTAAAGCTAGTAACAGTTTATCCTCTATGGATAGTTTTATAAAATGTCTTCCTGTTTTTGTTTCTTCTTCTTCTTTGTTGAGCTTCATACTTATTCTTTCTGCATTACTTACTATAAGAGAGTCTGTTTGTTTCTTCCTCTTTTTTTTGTTGAGTTTCATACAGTTTTGATAACATTATAAAGTAAAAGTTTCCTTTTTAACTCCAATTAGTCTTCTAAAATCTTCACTGTTTAGATTTTTTACATATAATCATATTTGGACATTACCTTATATATGTATCCTCTCTATTATATTTTATTGATATTAATATTAACAGAGTTAAACAAATATTGCCTTTTGGGTTTTATGTATCTTTTATTATTTATTGATATTAACATATCAATAAATTAAAAAATATATTAAAATTGTAAGGAATTATTATGTGCAGGAGGTCTAGTGTAGAAAACATTATCAGAGATGTAAAAGTATTTAGAGAATATTAATCGATAAGTATAGATGTAGAAGAAGTAGATTTGGATTAAAGATTTAATTTAATATCTGGCACATATAAATTTTTGAAAAGTTGTGATTATTTTTGTGCAATCGGTCTAATTAACAATAATACTAGAAACAGTATATTTAAAATAGGCTCTTTTTATGTATATGTTTCATATAAAAAACCAACAAATAGTAGTATTTTATAGGGAAAAGACAAAAATAAATTTCAAATCAAATTTTAAAAAATATAAATAACATAAACGTAAATATTTTTAATAAAATTGGTGTTCAATAGATAATTTTTCATAAATTATGTAGAGTGATAAGTGTAAATTATTTTGACTTTTAATTTGTCAAATGTATAAGTGTGAGTGGGCAGATGGCTGAGTGGTCGATAGCTGCGGTCTTGAAAACCGCCGAGGGGCAACTCTCCGGGGGTTCGAATCCCTCTCTGTCCGCCATATTTTATTAGTGGTGTGATGGTATTTACATATTAATGTTGAGATGTTAAAATAATAGATAGACGGGGTGTGTTGGTTCTTTTTTATTTTTGGTGTTTTTTCTATAAAGGAAAATTGGGGGATGGGTGAGGCAAATAGTATACAAGGTAGCACATGGACAAATGCATAATGATGTATTAGATGGTGTTGTGAATGATTTTTATGATGGGCAGTTTAATGTTCTGGTTTCCACATCTATTGTTGAAAGTGGATTAGATATTCCTGATGTAAATACTATTGTAGTGTATAGGGCAAATATGTTTGGTCTTTCTCAGTTGCACCAGTTACGTGGAAGGGTAGGGCGAGGTAAGATAAAAGGATACGCTTATTTTTTTGTGAATCCAACGGAACAAATTACAGATTACGCTGTAAAAAGACTGAAATCAATAGAAAATAATCAAGAAATAGGAGCGGGTTTTGCTATTGCAAGTAATGATATGGATATTAGAGGTAGCGGTAATTTGTTGGGTGAGGAACAGTCGGGACATATTAGAGATGTTGGTGTAGAATTGTATAATAAAATGCTTGTGGAGGAAATCAACAAGATTAAAAATAAATTTAAAAGTGAAGATTATGATTGGACACCAGAAATTAAACTTGGATTAAATACGAGTATAGCAAATTATATAACTGATGTAGAAAAGAGGTTGTATTATTATAGACGAATTTTGGAAGATGGGGAAGAGGTATTGACGGAATTGGAGACAAAATTTGGAATAGTGCCAAAGGAGGTTAACAATTTAATTGAAATTGAAAACATAAAGAGAAAATGCAGAAAAATAGGTATTTTAAAAATGGAATACAGCAAAACTCTAAACATAAGTTTTTATGAGGACAACTATAAAAATATAGATTTTTTGTTTACTTTAATAAAACAGGATAAGGCTAAAATGTTAAATCAGTCTACGATAGGTTTTTTTATAAAAGAGGAATATTTTACACAGGATGTATGGAGAGTGTTGGAAATTTTGGAAAGGGGATATTTTTAATTTTGTAGTATTTTAGGAAAACAAAAATTGATTCTTTGTTTTTAAATCTTACCATACTTATCAGTATGATAAAAGCATCAAATTCGATATCTCAATCAACATTTAATCAACGTCCTCTTGCGGATAAGATTCGTCCCGATGATTTAAATTTGATGGTTGGGCAGGATCATCTTTTTAATGAAAATGGTATCATCACAAGAATTTTACAATCTAATAAAATTCCATCCTGTATTTTGTGGGGTCCTGCTGGTTGTGGTAAGACTACCACTGCAAAGATTTTAGCAAAACATAGTAATTTGGAGGTTGAATTTTTGAGTGCCACAAATAGTGGAAGTGCTGATTTGCGAGCAATTTTTGATAAGGCAGAAAGACAGGATTTAATTAGCAACAAACAAGGTATTGTACTTTTAGTGGATGAAATACATTGTTTTAAAAGGAATCAACAGGATTTGTTTTTGCCTTTTGTGGAAAATGGGCTAATAACTTTGATTGGTACTACAACAGAAAATCCGAGCTTTGAAATAAATTCTGCTTTGCTTTCACGATGTCGTCTAATCATTTTTAATGTTCTTGATAATGAAGCTTTGAAAAAACTTATAAAAAGGGCAAATGAGGTTAAAAGGATTCCGATTGATGAAAGTGATTATGATTTATTGTGTGATTTATCTGGTGCCGATGGTAGATATTTGCTGAATTTATGTGAGGAATTGCAAAATATGAATACCAGTAAAACTTTAAACAAAGACGAAATATCGAAAGTTTTACAACACAAAGGGGCCGTTTATGATAAAGCAAGGGATGGACATTACAATCTAATAAGTGCTCTCCATAAATCAGTTAGGGGAAGTGATGTACAGGCGGCGCTGTATTGGTGTGCTCGTATGATGGTGGCAGGTGAAAATCCACATTTTCTTTTGCGGAGACTTATACGGATGGCAATGGAGGATATTGGGATGGCAGATCCGCAGGCATTGGTTCAAGCAACTAGTACATTATCTGCATACGATTTGCTTGGTTCTCCAGAAGGTGATTTAGCAATTACAAATCTTGTCATATATCTTGCTAATGCCCCAAAAAGTAACAGTGGAGATATTGCAAGGATTGAAGTTATGCAGGCAGTTAAGGGGCATACATATCAACCACCCAAGGTTATATTAAATGCTCCCACAAAACTTATGGAAAATTTAGATTATGGTAAGGATTACCAATACGACCATGATACCCCTAATTGTTTTTCAGGACAAAACTATTTTCCGAAAGAATACGGGCGGAGAGAATTTTATAAACCAAATGAACGTGGTTTTGAAAGAGAAATTAAAAAAAGAATTGAGTATTGGGAGAAATTAAGAAAAGAATTAAACAAATAGTGTTGTAACCTTTTCTTGTTTTTTGGTGCAATAATTTTCTATTTTGTTGCTATGATTAATTTTGAAAAATAAAAAATAGTTTGTACAATTTAACCTAATATATGGATATAGTTATATTTGTCTTTATAAGTTTGTATTTCATGATTAAATTGATCGGTTCTTTTGGACTAAACGATAGGGATGCCGAACGGATAAAGAAAACTATTGACGAATTCGAGAAAAAAGAGAACATAGTTCGTGATGTCGATTCTGATAAATACTTTGAATTATTGAGTGTCAAAGCCACCGATACTGAGATGACGGTTCTTAAAAAATTGGGTTTCAATGAGACTGAATTTTTGAAAGGGGTGGAAGAGGCGGTTGATATAGTTAGTTACCTGTTTGATAAAAAGAATTTTGATGTTATGGATAAAGTGTTGAGTGAGAAATTATTTCAACAATTGAAAGTACAGATAGATGAGTTGGAAAAACAGGACAGATTTTTGAAGTCTGAGTTGATATCTATTAAATCCAAAAAGATAGATAGTGTTAGGGTTGAAAAGCCTTGTGCTTATATAGTTTTGTCTATTCAGAGTGAACAAATTAATTATGTGGAGGATAAAGAAGGGAATGTTATCTATGGAAACAAAAAAGACAGAAATCTGGTTGATGAAATTTGGACTTTCAGTAGAGAGATTCCTAATAAAAAAGAAACTTTTTGGATTGTAGATGATGTCAAAACAGTCTAATTTTTCTATAAGAGTTTATTATGCTGACACAGATGCTGGTGGTGTTGTTTATCATTCAAATTATTTGGATTTTTGTGAAAAGGCAAGAACAGAGTTTTTGAGGGAACGTAACGTAGTTCAATCAATCATGTTGGAAAGTAGTGGTGGTTTTGTGGTTAAAAGTGCGGAAATGGATTTTAAAAAACCAGCAAAACTTGACGATCTGTTAAACGTAAAAACTCAAATTGTAGAAAATAATGGTTTGGTTTTGAAAATGTTACAAGAAATTTATTGTACAGATCACATTCTTTTTTTCATGAAAATAAGTTTAGTTTTTTTGAACAGGGAACATAAATTAGTCAGGATCCCAAAGGAAGTTATGGAAATTTTAAAATAAGTTTGTATTATTTTGATTGAAAAATATAATGAAGGAGGTATAATATTTCCTATGCAATTAATAAGTGGAACGGAACTTGCGGATAAGGTGAAACATGATTTAAGCGAAAGAATCAAGCTTTTGAAGCGTAAACCGAATTTGGTTGTTATAATTGTTGGTGATGATCCGGCAAGTAAAGTGTATGTTAAAAATAAAGAAAAAGCAGCTGAAAAATGTGGTATAAAGTCTTTGACAATTAGGATGCCGGAAGCGACAAGCGAGAGTGAACTTTTGAATAAAATAAACGAATTAAATCATGATGAACACATAGATGGTATTCTTGTCCAATTACCTTTGCCAAAACAAATTGATGAAAAGAAGGTTATTCTTGCTATTTCACCTTTAAAGGATGTCGATTGTTTTCATCCTATAAATGTTGGCAATTTATATTCTGGAAATATCACCATAAATTCAATGCTTCCATGTACTCCAAAAGGAATTGTCAGATTAATTAAAGAAGTTGAACCGAATTTGGGTGGCAAAAAAGTTTGTATTGTTGGTCGTTCTAATATAGTTGGAAAGCCAGTTGCACAATTACTACTAAATGAAAGTTGCACTGTAAAAATAACTCATTCTAAAACAGCAAATCTGGAAGATGAAACGAAATGGTCTGACATTTTAATAGTTGCTATTGGACGACCAAAATTTATTACAGCAGAATACGTGAATGAAAATATGCTTGTTATTGATGTTGGAGTAAACAGAACTGAAACAGGAATCTGTGGAGACACCGATTTTGATAATATTAAAAACATCGTGAAAGCGATAACCCCTGTACCAGGCGGATGTGGTCCAATGACAATAGCGTGTCTAATGGAGAACGTATATAACTGTGCCATAAACTAACTTAGCAACAATAGAATAACCTTTTGTTGCTTTTCTCAAACTTAAAAATATTTTTTTAAATTAAATCAGTCCCACAACCATGGAAATTCTTTCTTTTGTTTTTGCTCATATCTATCGATTAGATCGATTTCTTGTAAAGCTAAAGATACATCGTCTAAACCATTCAAGAGACAATTTTTTTTAAAAGAATCAACATTATTAAATTTATAAGTTTTGCCGTTAGCAACAACAATTTCTTTTTCTAAATCAATCGTTATTTCTTCATTTCTATCGGCTACTTCAATAATTTCATTAACTTCATCACCTGTTAATTTAACAAGCAAAAGTCCATTCTTAAAACTATTATTATAAAAAATGTCAGCAAAAGACGGAGCAATAACCGCTTTTATTCCGAAATCAACAATAGACCACACAGCGTGCTCTCTTGAAGAGCCACAACCAAAATTGTCGAGAGATACCAAAAAATCAGCCTTCTTATATTTTGGATTGTTCAATATAAAATCGTCATTTTCATTGCCATCGATATCATATCTCATTTGAGCAAAAAGATATCTACCTAAACCAGTTTTATGAATCAATTTTAAATATTGGGCTGGGATAATTCTATCTGTATCAACATTTGTTATTTTGATAGGTGCAACAATTCCCGTAAGATTCGTAAATTTTCTCATGTGCAAAAAGATAGTCTCTATAGAGAATTTTTAATATAAACAAAATGAATTGTCAAGTAATTAAATAATTCTAATAAATATCACATTCTTTTGCAACTAATGGAACATAATATTATATATTAAAAATAATGGATGATGTGATTATCTACACCGATGGTTCTTGTTTGGGAAATCCTGGTGATGGTGGGTATGCCGCTATACTTTTATATAAGGGAAATAGAAAAGATGTAAAAGGTAAGGAGAAAAATACAACAAATAATAGAATGGAATTGATGGCGGTTATTAAAGCATTGAAAAGTTTAAAGAAAAAATGTTCTATTAGTCTTTATACCGACAGTAATTATGTTAAAAATGGTATCACAGAATGGATATTTAATTGGAAAAAAAATGGATGGAAGACGGCAGGCAAGCAAGAAGTTAAAAACAAAGAATTGTGGCTTGAATTGGATGCGTTGGTTCAACAACATATCATAAAATGGCATTGGGTCAAGGGACATTCAGGCGATAAATATAACGAAGAGGTTGACAAATTGGCGAGAGAATGAATTGATATTGAACAGATAAATTCACGGATTATCAAAATAGTTGAGAGTTAGTTTTATAAAAAATTTGTTTTTAGAGTTGGTTATTGTACTTACAGGATGGTGGGCTTTGGAAATACAGATGGTAATGAAGCGTTATCAAGGACTCATATAAATGAGCTACTTAAAGGTGCTGGATGGAATTTAACTGATAAAAATAATGTAGATCTTGAGGCAAGGACGGAAGATGGAAAATTTGCCGATTATATCCTGAAGGATAGAAGAGGTTTTCCTTTATGTGTTTTAGAAGCGAAGAAAAATAAAATTGAACCACTTTCTGCAAAAGAACAGGCAAGAGGCTATGCAGATAGCAAGAAAGCGAGATTTATTATTTTGTCAAATGGTGTTTTGCATTATTTATGGGACATAGAAAAGGGCAATCCAACACTCATAACAAAATTTCCTACGCAGGAGGAATTATTAGAAAACAAAACTTGGAATCCAAATCCACAAGAACTTATACAGGAAAAAGTTGACAATGATTATATCATAAAAACACAATATTCTAACTATGAAAAGGATAAAGAATTAAACGGACTTACAGAAGATAATAAAAGTAAGTTAAAAAGAATGAGAGATTATCAAGTCAAGGCGATAAACAGTGTACAAAATGCAGTTAAAAATAATAAAAATAGGTTTTTGCTTGAAATGGCAACTGGAACTGGTAAGACTTTAACGACTGCCGGAATTATTAAATTATTTTTGAAAACGCAAAATGCAAAAAGAGTGTTATTTTTAGTTGATAGAATAGAGTTAGAAATGCAGGCGGAAATAAGTTTTAAAAATTCTCTTGGTAATGGGTGGCAATGTTGTATTTACAAGGAGCATAAAGATAATTGGAGAGACTATAATATTGTTATTTCAACTATACAAACGATGTCGAGAAACAAACATTATCAGAATTTTTCAAGAACGGATTTCGATTTATTAATAAGTGATGAGGCACATCGTAGTATTTCAGGGGAACAAAGAGCAGTATTTGAATATTTTGTTGGTTATAAACTTGGTTTAACTGCTACTCCAAAAGACTATATAAAAAATACAACCGGGGAGGAAAAAAATTATGAGGAACGACTTTTAAAGGATACGTATAAGATTTTTGATTGTGAAAAAGAGGCGACTTTTAGATATAGTTTGAACGACGGAGTAAAAGATGGATTTTTAATAAACCCTTACTGTATTGACGCAAGAACAGAAAAAACAACTAAAATGTTAAAAGAAGAAGGTTTAGAATGGAGAATTTTAGATGAAAATAATGAGGAACAAACAGAAAATTTTGGTATAAAAGATTTTGAAAGGAATTTTTTCAGTGAAGAAACAAACTTAACAATTTGCAATACTTTTATTGATAATGCTTTAAGAGATCCAATAAATGATGAGGTTGGTAAAACAGTTTTCTATTGTGTGAGTCAAAATCATGCAGCAAAAATTACAAATATATTAAATGAACTTGCAATGCAGAAATTTCAAGGAAAATACCAAAGTGATTTTGCTATGCAAGTTACTTCACAGGTGCAAAATGTGAATGAGATACCTACGAGATTCAGAAATAATAAGCTTGGTGGAGTCAGTAAAATAAAAAATGATTACGAAACAAGTAAATGTAGAGTTTGTGTCTGTGTCGGTATGATGACGACGGGTTACGATTGTGAAGATATCCTAAATATTGTTTTGTGTCGTCCTATATTTTCACCAAGTGAGTTTATACAAATAAAGGGTAGGGGAACAAGAAAAACAACTTTTAAATTTGAGAATAAAAAGATAGATAAAACGCAATTCTATTTGTTTGATTTTTTTGGTAATATAGAATATTTTGAGAATCCAGATATTTATAATAAAAAATTATCTTTATTGAAATCTGATGGAATAGTAAAGGAATCTC
>JAIRSX010000006.1 GCA_031255235.1 Rickettsiales bacterium | reverse complement strand
TCGCACTTTTAAACGGATGGAGTTCACCAAAAACACCGACAATTAAATTTCCCATTTTAACTGCTCCACTTTTTGATGGGTGGTAATAATCGGGAAAATCATTAGTAATAACTAAGTTATCAGCATTAATATTAAAGTTCACCAGTACATCAAATAAATCCTTTTTAACATCGTAAATATCTTGCATCCTCGAAGTTTTAAAGACATCTCTTTCTATATTTGATCCATATCTAACACCAGCAAGAACTTGTTTTTGTTCCGTAGGTCCAATA
The DNA here is from genome assembly GCA_031255235.1 of Rickettsiales bacterium. Classification (GTDB taxonomy): domain Bacteria; phylum Pseudomonadota; class Alphaproteobacteria; order Rickettsiales; family UBA1997; genus JAIRSX01. Next base: position 3,357 of record JAIRSX010000006.1, on the reverse strand, counting down.
CCAAAAAAGACAATACCATTCTCAAAAATATCAACTTTATCAATTCCATTGCTTACATTATACTTTACCACATTCAACAAGCCCGGAATCAAAGACGGTCGCATATAGGTCATATCACTACTAATTGGATTTAAAAGTTTCAATTCTTCATTTATTGGAGCAAATTCACCAGCTTTTTTTTCATTTATAAAACTATAGGTGATAACTTCCATGAGTCCATTAGAAGCAAGTATCCTATGAGACTCGAAAATTTTCTCACTCTTCAATCTGTTCTCTTTATTTATCTCGTCCTCTCCAATCTTTTCTTCGGTGATAGGAATTGGTTTTAAATTATCATACCCATAGAATCGGATAACATCTTCGATAACATTTTCTTTAATGGTTATATCACTACGCCAAGTAGGAACAACAACAGATATATTATTATCTTTTATGGTAATTTCATAACCCAATCTTGTTAAGATTTCCATAATTTTATCAAATTCTATATCCATTCCAAGAACCAAAGGAATATCACTTAAAAGAAAGTCAATTCTCGTTTTTTCTTTTCTTTTTGTTGTTACAACATTTATATTACTTGCTTCACCACCACAAATTTCCAAAATCAAAGATGTTGCATAGTCACTCGCAAGTTTTGTGATTGCAAAATCAATATCCCTTTCAAATCTAAATTTTGAATCTGTAATTATATTTAATGCCCTTGATGTCTTTGCAATACTCATCGGTTCAAAAATAGCACTTTCCAAAACAATATTTGTAGTGGTAATTTCAGTTGCTGTTTCCATACCACCAATTATACCGCCAAGACCCATAATTTCACCATTTGAATTACTTATCAAAGTCGCATCAGCAGGTAAAACATACTCCTTTTTATCCAATGCTAAGAATTTTTCACCTCCAACACTTTTTTTAATAACAAAATCTTTAACTTTGTCTGCGTCATAACAATGTAGCGGACGATTTAACACCCACATAACATAATTTGTAATATCTACAAGGGTAGTTTTTGGAGTAAAACCAGCACTAATTAATCTGTTTTTCAACCAATCTGGAGATTCACAGTTTTTAACATTCTTAATATATCTAACGGAAAATTCTGAACAATTATCATCGTCAATTCTAATGTTATATGGATTTTCGATTGTTTCATTTACTACAGAATATTTAAATTCCTTCAAATTTCCAATACCAGTAGCAGACAACGCCCTTGCAATTCCATACACACCAAGACAATCACCACGGTTTGGAGTTATCGACATATCAAATACAACATCATCTAAACCTTTAATCTCGGCAATATTTTTACCCAACGGGGTATCTACCGGCAAAACCAAGATTCCCCCATGATCATTACCAAGCCCAAGCTCTTTTTCGCTACATATCATTCCCTGACTTTCCAATCCTCTAATTTTACTTTTTGAAAGTCTCAAGTTTGTAGAAGGGATAATACTTCCGACAGGAGCAAGAACACATTTTATTCCGGTTTTCATATTAGATGCTCCACATATAATTTGTAGATTTCCACCTTTTGCAGTTGTAACTTTACATACATTTAGATGATCTGACTCTGGATGTTTAGTTGCTTCCTCCACAAATACACAATCAAAGCCCCTCAAATTAAAAGCATTATCAACAACATCTTCAATCTCTAACCCTATTTTTGTAAGTTTATCTGCTATTTCACTTGCAGTCGCCTCTGTATCCAAAAATTCTTTTAACCATTTTAAAGTGAACTTCATATTCAAATCCCATTATCCATGGGATAAATACAACACTACACAAAAAAATCAAATTTGTTTCTTTTAGCAAATCACTTTCTCACTTTCCCGATCACCACCAAATTTAAAAGTAACAACCTATGACATAATACGAACAAAAATAGTGATAAACGATACCACTTTATAAGAATCATCAGTCTTTTTTAAGTTTTAACAAAAGATTCGTTATAATTCCTAAAATGACTGCTAAACCGATCCCATCTAATTTCAAACCACCTGAAAAACTAACGGAAAGATTGCCAAGTCCAGATGCTAAAATTACAGACGACAATATTAAATTCTTTGGTTCTTCAATCTTTGCAGCAAAAAGCGATTTAACACCAATCATACCAATTCCACCAAACAAAACAAACATAATACCACCCATAACTGGCAAAGGAATTAAAGCAAAAAAAGCAGACAATTTTCCACAAAATGATAACAAAATCGCCAAAACTGCCGCTATATCTGATGTTATCACATCTGTCTTTTTTGTTGTGGCAATAACACCATTGACTTCTCCATATTCTATTACTGGTAAACCACCCAAAAACGAACTAACAATATTAGTAATTCCAAAAGATATATAAGGTCTTGAAAACCCTAAACTATCTGAAAGATTTTCGTTTTTTAAATCGCTCATTAGAAAAAATGAAGCAATATGATGCCCTGCTTCGGTTAAAAACAAAGGCATCATAATAATTACAGCATTTAAATTGAATGAAGTGTTGGTAGAAATTCCACCAGCCCAAGGTAAAGAAAACCAACTTGCATTTCTTACAGGGGCAAAATCAATAGAAGATGGGGACATTATCAGAACCAAAGTATAACCGATTAGTATCGCAAGAATTACAGCCACATTTTGTGCCTTTTTTTTAAAATTAGAAAAATAAAATAACACTCCAATGGTAACAAAAGAAACCAAAAAAGCAATCCATGAAAATGCGGTATCAAAACTCACCATCTTTGAAGTTGCCACACCACACAAGCTGAAACCTATTAGAACAACTACCGATGCTTTAATCGGTGCCGGCAAGAACCTATCAATAAAATTTTTATCTACTTTAAGTAGTAAAACACCAATTAAAATAAATAAAAACGAACAAATAAAACTCGCATTCAAAAAAGCTCCCATCCCATACGTCGAAACGATATAATTTGCAGAAGCAATAAAAATTAAATTACCACCGAGAAAATAGGGTAATTTCTTTTTTGTTAAAAAATGGTAGAGTAAAGTACAAACACCACCTATTAACAGACTCATTGAAATACTAAAATTGGTTAAAATAGGTCCAATCACCAATGATCCTAACGCAACAATTAATATCTGAATACCAAGAACAAAATTTATCAAACTCATATCAGCGATATGCTATTAGATACTTTAAACAAATCAAAAATTATTTGTTCTTTGTGAAACATAATGCTATCACATAAGCATGAATACAACAGAACAGAAAGTTGTGAAAATCGGTAATTATTTTGATATTGCCAATAATAAACCTTTTTTTCTAATTGCTGGACCATGTCAAATAGAAAATGTTGATCATTCTTTATTTATGGCGGAGAACATTAAAAAAGTGTGTGATAAATTGAAAAT
>JAIRSX010000002.1 GCA_031255235.1 Rickettsiales bacterium | reverse complement strand
TAGATTCTTAACAGAATCATATTTTGACATAGCAATTATGTAGTGGTTATTGTTTTTAACAAAACAATAACCACTACATATTGTAAAATAAAAAAATATTTACGCACCAGGTCTAATAAGTGTAAGATCTATAAAAGAAGAAAAAGGAGAGAGAGAAATTGCTTAATATATATGTATGTATATGTATGTATATCAATTAATCAACTTTAATTAGTCAATCCCTTTATTTCCCTCTTTTCCCAAAAATTTATTAATACCATTTACAATTTGTTCCAGTTGTTCCGCTGGTATATTTTTAAGATTTTCAGGTTGAATGAAGGCGGTGTTTAGAATGATGGGTTTCGTTTTTTTACAATCTTTTTTGCCGATGTCGAAATTTTTTTAAATGCAACCTGTTGTTGTTGCATTTCAGTAATTTCCTTACTCGAATACAATGCTAAATTTCCAGCACCTTTTCTCCCATTGACAATTGGAGTAATACCAGCAACTTTAAATTCTTTCAATACTGCCTGTCTGGTTTTTCCAACTCTTTCAGCATATTCCTTAACACTTATCAGGTCGTCATTGCTTTCGTTCAATGTAATTAATACATTCTCATTTTCTCTTTTTTTTACCATATTTTTAAAATCCTCCGTCATCATTTTTAATAACATTACTACCATTAATATTATTATTCCTATTACCCAAATTAGTAGCACTTGGACTTGTATTGATTTGGCTATTCATATCCTGTCCCATTTGCATTCCTACTTGTTGTCCTATTTTATTCGGTTCTAACTTAAAACTTATGTTCTTTTTCAGGTCCACACCCTCTTGGAATACTATTTCAACTTCTACACCTGTCGGTACATCAATCACCGATTGGTATTGTTCTGCTCTCTTGATATAGTAATCACTCAACATCTCTGCTGCTCTACCCATACCACTCGCTCCTGCTTGTTTTGCTACATCACTAGCATTCAACGTTTGAGTAGCGATACCGCTTGCCACGTCAACAGTGGGACTGTAGGCAGTCTTTGTGATATTTGCTATCCCTTCCACCGTTCCAGCAAGAAATGCCATGCTAGTGAAGTATCCTTCGCGACTTACCACTTTACCTCTTACACCTTCTTTTGCAAAAGATGTGACGTACCCCTTCACATTATATTCACTGACTTTACCTTTTTCAAAGGAGCAAGACATTTTTAATAGTCTCACGTAGGCTTTTTCAGTCCATAGTTGACCCACTGCCGCTCCCATTAGACGACAACCCACAACTCTCTCATTTTCTTGTGCTTGGTTTTTGTGCTTAGGAGCAATGGCAGGGGATATAATTTCAAAAAGCATGTTGTTTGGGTCATTTTGACTATTCACTCCAGTGGAAACATCGGCTCCACTCAACATTCTTGCTTTTACATAACTACCAGCAGGTATATAGTTGTTCAGCTCGTTGTAGTAATATTCGTCATAGTATTGGTCACTGGTAGTATTTACCACCACTTGCTGTTGTTCTGCTATTTGTTGCGTGAGAGAGTTTATTATATTGTTAGAGTTTCTTTGCTGTTCTTCCATCTTTTTCACAAGTTGGTTTATTTGTTCCTGTAATGACTTTGTTGCAGTTTGAATATCCTTTACTTCGTTTTCACTTTTATTCAACCAGGCGTCTTCTGTATTGATCTGTATTGATTTGGAAATATCTATTTTGTTCTTGTTCTTTAATGGAATTTTGGATTTAGATTTGCTATTCTTATTGGAGGAAGATGATAAAACCAACGCGACCATTATGAAAATAGTGGAAAAGGATATTATAATTATAAAGATGATATTCTTACTTCTCTTCAAAACTTCGGGGTCGGGAGAGTTGAAATCAATAAGTTTCATACAATTAACCCCCTTTCCTTCTCTGATTTTATAAGAAAAAAGAAATAGAAATTTTTCATTTATCGCCTCCTATCATATACATAAAACAACTCTCTTTTGGTTGTAGCAGTTGTTTTTCTACACTTATTGCTCTGATACCTCTCCTTAGAAACATCTCCTCTTTTAGTTCTACAGATTTATCAGTTGTGTTTGTTATTAATGTTATCTCGCCTGAAATATTGGAGTTAGCAGTGCTTTTAACATAAGAATATAACCACTCTACATCGAATCCTTTAATGTCCAACAGCTCTTGCTTGTCTCTTTTGACAATATTCCATCCTTGAAGCTTTGATGTGTTACTCATTGCTCTCATGAGATTGACGGCAGATAATTTATAGTCAGTATCAAAATCAAAGTATAGATTATTGTCTATAAGAGATTGCGTTTCTTTCCTTATGAGATTTATCTCACTGTATTTATTAAGTGTAAACTCTTCCCTATTAATAAAAACTTGTTGAGCGGAAATGTTATCCTTTACTTTCAAAACAAGTTTGTAAGTATAGCCATTCTCTGTCTTCAAGAATACATCTATGTTTCTATTTACTCCTGTCGGTTTCAAATATAACTCTCCCGTTGCTTTATCAGTATCTATTTTGAGTTCATCGGCATTCGTTCTTATATTAGTTATCCTATCGTGGAAAACTTTCAGTCTATTGACATTAGAGGATGATATTATGACATCGAGCTCCCCATTATCTTGGATGGAATAATCTTTAGCATAGAGAGTGGTCGTAGTTATCAATATAATTGAAACATAATAAATTAAAGATGAAAAGGAATAATACTGATTTTTAGCCATTGTGCGTTCCTTTATTTTTATTCTTTTGCATCCTTATAGATTATCAAATCCGGATGTTTTTCTTCCCTTTTATAAACATTATCAAAGACAACTATCTTTTGCTCTTTGAATATTCCCTTATAATATTCCTCGTCTTTTGAAGATTTAGTGTCTAAATAACCACAATTTACAATTTTGGTTTGTTTTTCTGTTTTAACTTTATCGGCAAGATTGACTTTCTTTATTGTTGTTTCGTTTTCTCCATCATCTTCATCTTCATTATAGACCAACTCTTCTGTTTCTACTATTTGGACTAGATCCCAAGTGTGCTCCTTACTATCACCGAGACACAGAAAGTTCTCTTTACTTTCTTCAATATTTATATTACCAGAATAAAATACATCTCCCTTATGTTCTTCACTTCTACTTATCTTCTTCCATAAAGCACCAATACTATTCTTTTTTTCTTTATTTTGACCTTTTTCCATATATCCTTTCTCCATATATTTTTAATTTCCAATATAGATTCTTATATCACTGCTCGGAATCTTTTTTAAGTTAAATAACCAACTTGGTAAATACCAGTACGCTAAATGTGTAATACTAAATCCGTCATTCGAAGGATTCACTTTTTTATAACAAAAGAAAAACAAAACACCACCTATCACACCCTTTATAGTATGTCCTATAGTGATACCTACTATTAGTGGAAACATTAAGACTGCAAGTTCTACATATGTAAAAAAGAGTATTTTTTCAGGCTCATCCAATGTTTTAGGTACGATAAAATTTGATAGATCTCTCATTAACAATATCCCATATTTTGTTAAAATAAGGCAGTTACAGTTGTATCTACAATCATACTAACTGAACCAACACCAATGCTTACGCCTAAAAATGAAAGTATGGCACCAGGATTAAACTTAACAGCACAACCAATTAGACCTAATGCTCCGGACAAAAGCGCTACAATTTTACCCCCTATGCCACCAACTATACCTTTCAGTTTATCATAAGCACCAGAAAGTTCTTCTCCCTCTGTTCCTGCAAAGGATGGAGAAATAAATAAAAGTAATACTATAGATAGAAATAGTATATCGAAGAGATGTTTTTTATTATTTAATTTCATATGAAAAATCAAGGTTATTTATACTTAAAAAAATATGTGGTTTTGTGGGGACGATTTATGTGGTTTTGTGGGGACGATTTTTTTTAGAGATTGTAATAATTTGCTTGCTTAAAAGACTAAAAAAAAATAACCATATAAACTACTATATAAATTACTATAACAACAACTAATAACAAATTTATTCGTTGTCGTTTTTTATTTTACTGTTTTATTTTCTAAAAAACCAATTATTATTTTTTGCTTTTTTAAAAAAAATCCTTATATATTTTAAGTATAAATAACCTTCGTTTTATATACCAAAAAATCGTCTTTATAATTTACTATCTTTTTT
>JAIRSX010000128.1 GCA_031255235.1 Rickettsiales bacterium | reverse complement strand
CCCCCCCCCCCCCCCCCCCACGGAGTCCCATATGAGTTGCCAGTGACGATAACTATGCATGTTATGTTGCAACATTGATAGCCAGTATTATGTATAATACCGATTCTTTTGTTGAATTTTATGTGCTGGATAGTGGTGTCAGTGAAAATAATAAACAGAGAATTTTAAATTTACAGGATAATTTTGAGAATTTTTCTATTGAATTTATTCCTGTTGATTTTAAACAGTTTACGGGTTTTGCTTATGAGACAACTTATAATCGTTTTTTGATCCCATTGCTAAAACCAGATATAAAAAGAGCGATATATCTTGATGTCGATATTATTGTTTTGAAAGACATCAAAGAGCTATGGCAGCAAAATTTGGAAGATTATATGCTTGGGGCAGTAATTGACTTACCTATTGTGAATTCTTCTAATAGTGAAAATAAACTTGTTTTTCAGAAACCTGAAACTTATTTTAATGCTGGTGTTTTACTGATTGACTATGGTAAATGGAGACAAAAAGAAGGAACAAATGAAAATATTGTTGATAGATTATTCGAAATTGAAAGGGAGATAGGATCGATAGTGTCACATAAAGATCAGAGTCTTTTAAATAAATATTTCGATAATAACTACAAAATATTAGAAAATAAATTTAATTACTTTTTCGGTAATGATATGGGGATTGTTGTTAGACATTTTGCTGGGAATAAACCACTTCGTAATGCTGATATGCCCCACCAAAAAGAGTTTTGGTTTTATGCAAGCATGACCGTTTTTTTTAATGAGATGAAATATAGATTTATTAACAAGGGATAAAAAATTATTTTATTCCTAGTCTATTTTTAACCTCACTTTTACCTAATACATTTATAATGCTGTACAAATCTGGACTGTTTGTTCGTCCAGTAATCAAAACTCTAAAGATGTTTACAAAATCACCCATTTTACCTTTGTGCTTTGTAACATCAAATTCTTTTTGATTAATGCAATAGCCATATTTTTCAGCACCTTTTTTCATGTATTCAAACCATTCTTCTTTTGTGGAATTCCAATTGTAATCTTTTAAATAGTCATCTGTAATTTCCTTGAAATTGTTTTCTAAAGGAATAAAATCAAAAAAGAAATCAACTTGTTCCCATACTTTGCTGAATTTTCCATAGTCTTTTCTGACCTTTTCGCCTCCCCGTTCAATGGAAAAAATTTTTATGAATTGTTCTTTGTTATTTACTAATTTTGGATATAAGTCGTTACTATTAAATTCCTTACTCCATTCCAGCATTCTTTTATAAAATTCTTCAGCTGTCAATGTTGCAACAAAATTTTTAGTTATGTTGTCTAATTTAGGGAAATCAAGTAATGCTCCACTTTCATTAATTTTTTTATAATCAAAATCAAATTCTTTCCAATCTGTTTTTGGATTTGCTTTTCTCCAATCCTCATAGTTAGAATTAAGCAAATTCATGATATAATCAATGATAGCTTCTTTTGGATATCCTTGTTCCATAAAATATCTAAAATCTGCTTCGGGGTCCTTTCTTTTACTTAATTTCCGCTTTATGCCACTATCCATTTTTTGCAATGGAGCAGGTTGTAAATAGTATGGTGGTTGCCAACCCATGGCTTGAAACATTTGAATATGTAAAGGAGTAGAAATAAACCATTCGTCTGTTCTGTTTACGTGAGTGGTTCCCATCAAATGATCGTCAATTATATGAGCAAAATGATAGGTTGGTAACCCGCTTGCCTTTAAAATTACCACATCCAAGTCATTTTCTGGCAACATTCTTTTACCTTTCACCAAATCGTTAATTGGAATTCTATTTTTACAATCGCCAGTTGCTTTAAAATTTATAGTATAAGATTTACCTTGTTTTAGATATTCCTCAACTTGTTCGTCTGTTAAGTCTCTCTCCTTAGCCCAATGTCCATATAAACCAGTTCGTAACTTCATTTTTTCCTGCTCTTCTCGCATTTTTGCCAATTCATCATGTGACATAAAACTTGGATATGCTTTATCCTCTATTAAGAGTTTTTGAATATATGCCTTGTAGATATCTGCTCTTTCACTTTGTGTGTAAGATCCATAATCTCCACCACGTCCTACCCCTTCATCAAATTCAATACCAAGATAATCAAGAGTATTACTTATAATACCAACCGCCTCTTTAACCTCTCTTTTTTGATCTGTGTCCTCAATTCTTAAAAAACAAACACCGTTTTTATTGCCAATGGTCTTTGAATGTGCTAATCTTTCTGTTAAGATAGAAGTCCAGACACCACCAATATGCATGTATCCAGTAGGAGACGGAGCAAACCTTGTTACAATCAAATCTTGTTGTCTTGGAATATATCTTTTTTCGATTTCCTCAATTGTCAAGCTACACGGAACCAATCTTTCCACTAAATCTTTTTTCACAAAGTGAATATATAGAAGGTTGGCAAGCAGTCAAATTTTGTATAAAGAAATTGTTTTAATACTCAACCTTGTCGTGCTTATTAAACCAATCTTTGAATGCTTTTTGAGCTTCTTCTCTGCCAAGTTGTTCCATTTTCACACTTCTTTCTTCAATTGGCAATGAAATCTCTTGATAAATAAAATCATCGTCAAAATTAATATCTGCTGCATCTTTCCTGGTGTTGCCGTAATATACTTTTTTAATTCCAGACCAATAAATAGCGGACAAACACATAGGACAAGGCTCACAAGAAGTGTATAATTCACAGCCAGTCAAATCAAAAGTATTCAATTTTTTACATGCTTCCCTGATAACGGTAACTTCTGCATGTGCTGTTGGATCGTTGGTTGATGTAACTTTGTTCCAACCTTTTGCAACAATTTCATCATTTTTTACTATAACCGCACCAAAAGGACCACCAGCATTGATATCCATGCCATGTTTGGAGCATTCAATCGCCTCTAACATGAATCTTTTTTTGTCTGACATATACAAATATCCTCAATAAACATTCTATATTGGCATGGTAAATATTATTTCTGTAATAGTCAAATTAGTATAAAATATCATGTTCCATTTAAAATATTTGCTTTTTAAAAATTGTTCTTTACCTCTATTTTTATAAAATAACTTTTGAAGAAATGGAAGAAAATAATGTTGGTGCAGAGCTTACAAGAGAGAGAGAGAGAGAGAGAGAGAGAGAGAGAGAGAGAGAGAGAGAATTTGATATGGCATTGTGTAGAAAATTTTGAGACGGAATGCCTTGAAGAAGTAGAGCAGTTTTTGGGAATAGCAGAGATGACAAAAACTGAAAGGCAATTTTTAAATGGGATTCTTAGGAAGACAAAACCTAAAAAACTTTTAGAGGTTGGCGTTAGTGCTGGTGGTTCAACTATAAACATGCTTAATGCAATAAAGGATATTCCAGATGCGAAATTATACTCCATAGATTATAATACCCAATGGTATGTCGATAGTGAAAAGGAAACGGGTTGGCGTGTGAAGGAATGCACTCCCCATTTGATGGATAAATGGGAACTTTATACGGGTGGTGTAAGTGCTAATTTTTTGGAAAAAATTGGCGGAGATATTGATCTATGTTTGCTTGATACAGTACATTCCATTCCTGGTGAATTGCTTGATATTCTTATGATTTTACCGTTTATGAAGCCGGATGGAATTATCATTTTACATGATACATCTTTCCATTATTTTCGCGGTAATGGATATTCCAATGGTGTATTATTCAGTAGTATAGTTGCCAATAAATTTCAACCACAAGGATATTACTCTACTGGTGCTTTACCAAATATTGGAGCATTTCAATTAAATCGAGATACAATGAAATATGTTGAAAATATATTTTATAGTTTAAATTTGCCTTGGCAATATATGCCGACTGGTGGCGATTTAGAGGTTAGTGTGAAATTGTTTTGTAAGTATTATGATAGTAAACTAATTAATATCTTAAAAACAATAATTTGGTTTAACAAAGATAAGTTTAATATCCTGAAAGAGCAGGTTGCTAAATGTGGAGGCAAAAAATACCCTAAATGGTTTATCAAGTTCCTGTGTTGGTTTATAACAAATAAAGAAAGCAGAAGGGAATTAAGAAGAAGATATATTTAACAATTCTTTATCGTTATTTAAAATATTGTCTTTTATGAATAGCAAATCATACCACATCTCTTTTCTTTTGTATGGTTGTCTTAGTAAAAAAGAGGGGTGATATATGGGAGTCGTTTTAATTTCTTTGGTTAAGTATTTATTGGAATAGTTAAAAATCTTTTGTCTTGTTTGTGTAAAGTTTCTAAAATCGTGTTTGATTAGACAGTTGAAAGCAGTTCCACCCACAAATATAATAATCTTTGGATTTATTAAGGCGATGTGCTTTTCAACAAATGGTCTACACATTTCAACTTCATCATCAGTTGGAGTTCTGTTTGCTGGTGGTCGCCAAAATATGGTATTAGTGATATACAGATCCTCTCTGTTAAAACCTATTGATTTAAAGATATTTGTAAGTAATTTACCGCTTCGTCCACAAAAGGGTATTCCTGCTAAGTCTTCGTCTTCACCTGGTGCTTCTCCCAAAAGTAAAATGTCTGATTTTGTGTTTCCGTCACCAAATACAAGATTAGTTGCTACCTTCTTATAAGAAATTCCGTCAAAATTGCTTATATTTTCTTTCAACTCATCCAATGTATTGCTTTTATCGGCGAGTGTTCTTGCTAAATCAGCATATTTTTTTGTCACACTGCTACTAGAAACAGTTACATCAGCAATTGTTCTGTTCTTTTCTACATTAACTGTTTTATTATCCTGCTTCTTATGTTCTATTATAGTAAAATGATCAAAAGGCACATCTTCAAAAATATCATATATTCCATTTTCAATGTGCCATTCTATAAAAGCATCTCTATCCACAATTATTTATCTTTTGAATTTCTTGCTTTAAACTTTTCTCTAACTATACCAACCAAACCAACTACCAAGGCTGTCAAACAATTTCCAGCTGTAATATTTAAGATAGTATCAATACTCATTTGTTCTCCATTTAACTACGATAAAGATTTAACTAATCCGGAAAAAGCATTTGGTTCCCTAACCGCCAATTCCGCTAAAGACTTCCTATCAAGAGATATATTACTATCTTTTAATTTCTTGATAAAGGTAGAATAAATTAAACCAAATGGTCTAACTGCAGCGTTTATTCTTTGTATCCACAATGCACGCAAATCTCGTTTTCTTGTTTTCCTATCTCTGGTAGCATAATGCAGTGCTTTTTCAACTCTTTCCAAAGCAATGGAAAAACAATTCTTAGCTCGTCCTCTGAAACCTTTTGCTCTTGCAAGAACTTTTTTTCTTCTGTTTCTTGAAGCGACTCTATTTGTTACTCTCGTCATAAATCACTTTCCTATTTTATGATATATATACCTGTATGGTAAATACACTTTTTTAAAAAAAGCAAATTAATTATAGGAGTAATTCTGATATATAATTTTTCGAAAATCTATGAAATGACAACAAACTGGAATGCAAGTTTTGTATAGTTGGAATGATTTTTTGCTTTTATTGTGGTCATATTTTAAATTAGTGATGTGTTAGTATTTTTGGGTTATGTCTAAAGTTCTTTTTGTGTTTTGTTTGGCTGTTTTGGTAATTTTTGCAAATTTTGTTGATGTTCCACTTTCTGTTTTTGTTAGTCAAAATGCTACTGAAAGTTTGAAAAGTGTTTCCAATATTGTCACATTTTTTGGTGGTACAATGTTCATTATGCTGGCAAATTTTTTGATACTTATATACTTTTTGAAAAAAAGAGATAGCGAGAAGGTTTTTTATACAATAATGTCTATTGCTACTCAAGTTTATATTTCTATATTTGTCAATATTATTAAGAGAATTGTGGGGCGAGTAAGGCCATTTTATTTGATCGAAAATGATTTAACATCCACTTTTACTTTTTTTAAATGGAATTATGAGTATTTGTCATTCCCATCGGGTCATTCACAAGGAATATGGTGTTTTATAATCTGTCTCTTTTTCATATTTTTTGGTAAAAAAGATAAATGGAAATTTAATTTCTCCTCATCTGTTCTTGTTTTGCTTGGAGTTGTTGTTCCAATTTCGAGGGTTATTTTGCTACGACATTATCTTTCCGATGTTATTATAGGTTCTTTGATTGGTGGTTTTGTCGGATATAGAGTTTTTTTAAGTGTGTTGAAGAACAATGAGGATGAAAAATCCATACTACGACAAGTCATAAAAAAGAAAGTTTGTTAAAACTCTGCTGACTACTCGACAATGTCTATAAGATGTTGTAACTTTTCGATTTGTTCTTTTTTGTATCCGATATCGTCGATGTTTATGTTTTTTAAATCTACGTTTTTCAAAATTTCTTTCGTTCTTTCCATATCATCGATTTTAAAATCTTCTGTACTTTCATTGCTGTTGTTCTCTTCTTCATGTTTTTTATTTACAATTACTCCTCCTCTTCTATTTTTTTCAATATTTGTGATTAGATCGCTGACAACTTTATCTTGACTTAAATTACCGGTCACAGATTGAACCAATGGTAATAACAAATACCCACCAAAAGATAACGGGCGGTATGTCATAGAATTTTGTAACCACATCGGACCGCTTTTTGTTGCCAAATCTTTTGTGTCTCCAAAAACACTTAAAATAACTATAAAGATTAATGATGATGTAAAAAACCCCTTCAAAAAACCAAATGCTGAACCGAGATTGAGATTGACATATTTGGGAATTTTAGAAGTGATATTTGCAGCAATTTTGCTCAAAATAATAGATGTTATTATTATAACGGCTGTAAAGGTAACGGAGCTACCAATTGCGTTAGCAATAAAAGGATTTGATATTTTTTTTAGAACAAGTTGATTTATTATTGGTGATAACCAAACTGTGAGAATACTACTCATAAACCAACTAATTATGGAAAATAATTCTCTTATAAAGCCTCTGAATAATCCAATTATTACAAATGAAAGAGTAATACCGATAGCAAAATAATCAAACAGAGTCATTATTTATTGAATAAATAAACCATTTATAAAAACAAATTTTACCATAAATCGAATTTATTTTTAATTTTTTACACTTTCAACAAAAGAACCACCACCGTCTTTATTTCCTTCTTCCTCTTTCTTTTTCTTTTTTGGAATGTATGGCTCTTGTTTAGGAACGTCAACCTGCTTCATAAATGCCCTTGATTTGAAAGGTTCTTCCTTAAAGTAAAAAACTTTTTTACATTTAACAGGTGGCGACGCTTCTATAAGAATAATCTGTTCATCTTTTGGCATAGTAATAACTTCTTGTGGTTTTAACAATTCGCTTTCGCTTTTTTTGGTAGAAACTTGTCTTGAGCCCGGATTTAAGTCAAGATATTTTGGTCTACTTCCTTCCTCAACCGAATAGGAAGTTTTTTTACCGAGCATATCACTAACGAATTTTGCCGTATCCATATTATTTGCGGCATATGTGATTCTAAATGTGGCATTTGACAAGAATGAGTTCATGCCCGATGCCTCATATGTTCCTTTCAATTGTTCTGTATCTTGAACGATTAAGAAAAGTTTAACCCAATAACCACGATAATAAGCAATACCTGACTTGATCTCCTCAAGTTTTCCTAAAGTTGGAAACTCGTCAAGCATCATCATAACTCTAACGCTTTCTTTTTTCTTATCTGGCATTTTTGCGGTGAAAATTGAAGCGCATTGCTGATAGAAAATTTGAAGTAAAGGTTGAAGACGAAGCACGTTTGAAGGAGAGATACCAACAAAAAGAGATGTAGCAACAGTCCTGAAAGTTCCGATATTAAAATCACTTTTTGCAGTCGCAGCATCCACAAGAGGGTTTGCCCATAAATCCATTGACGAAGCAGCGGTAGAAGTTACGGAACCCCTTTCCTTATCTGGTTTTTGTAGATAGGCAGCAAGGTTCATATAACCTGCAGGATGTATCATGTCACCTTTTGTGTCAAGTATAACCGCAAGATTATAGGCGACATCATCACTTCTCAAAGTTCTTAAAACTTCACCCATTGATGCAGGTCTATCATCAAGAGCTAGTAAGGCAAGCATAATTCCAGTTGCCAACGCACGACCCTCGTTTGTCCAAAACTCCTCTTTAGGCAAAAGGAATTTTGTGATTTTCATCACATCATCCACTTGTTTTCCAAATTCTCTTGATATGAAATCCATAGGGTTATAACAATGTGAATATCCATCTTGATCTGCTGGATTCCACAACCAACATTTTTGTTTCATGTGTTTAGAGCGATAACCAGAAGTAATTTCAAAGTTTTCCAATTTAACATCGTGCACAATAACAGAATCATCCCAAAAAAGTAAATTAGGCAAACAAAAACCAACACCTTTTCCCGAACCTGTAGGTGCGAAAAGTAATACGTGCTGACAATTTGTTTTTTCAACAACGAGTAATTTTCCTTTGTATCTACCCATAGTCATACCAGTACCATTATGCATTAATCCTGCTTTTTTCATTTCTGGAACCGTTGCCCAGTGAGCATTTGCACCACCCTTTCCAACTTTGAAAACTTTAAAAGTAAAAATCTGTTCTCTGTATTTATAAAAGTAGAAAGCATAAATACCAAGAGGAACTAAGAAACTCACCAAAAATTTTGGAACTAAGTAATTTTGTCTGTTGTAACCAAGTCTCAATAGATTGTTTTTTATAAAAATGAAATATCTACGAATGGTATCATATAAATACATTACCTGATCTTTTGGTTGATATGTAAATATTCTTCTAATTGTCCCCGGTCTTTGAGTTAAATAAATAAAAATAACGCCTGAGATCCAAAAAACAAAAAGTAAAGACGCAATAAGCAGAATAGATAAAATCATGAAATTTCTAAACGCTGCTACTTGCTGTTCTTGGGTAGATGCCATTGCGCAATAATATACCCTACGATTTTAAAAATCAAAACAACTTGCTTAAATTGATAAAATCCTCCACCGTTAACTCTTCAGCCCTATTATCCAAATTCAAGTCTGAATTTTGTAGTCTTAAATTTTCAATTACTTTTCTAATTTTTTTTCTTCTATTAGCGAATAGCATTTTTGCAATTTTTGATAAATTTTTGAAATTTGCGTCTGTTTTTTTTGGCTTTAAAAAAACAACAGATGACATAACTTTTGGGGGTGGAATAAAACTTGTTGGTTTTATATCAAACATCTTTTTAGGTGTTGTAAAAGTTTGTGCCAACACTGATAAAACACCATATTCTTTCGTATTTTGTTTTGCAGTAATTCTATCAACGACTTCCTTTTGAAGAAGTAAAGTGAAACTTTCAAATATTTCTATATTTTCAAACCACTTGAATAATAGATGTGTTCCAACGTTGTATGGTAAGTTAGCAATAACATTTATTCTATCAGAAATACTGTTCTCATCTATTTTTAACGCATCCTGATTGATAACTTTAAAGTTAGAACAATTTCCAAATTCTTTTTGAAGAATATAAAAATAATCCGTATCTATTTCGACAGATACCAATTGTTTTGGTTTTTTTTGTAAAATTGAATTTGTGAGACCGCCAGGACCTGCACCTATCTCCAATATATTTTTATTCTCTATATCACCAGCAACATCTACAATTTTATCCAAAATACTCCTGTCGGTTAGAAAATTCTGTCCGTATTTTTTTTTAATAACTAAATCGTATTTTCTCAGAATGTCAGAGACGTTATATCTATCCATAATTTAAATGGTGGAGACTAAGAGATTCGAACTCTCGACCCTCTCGGTGCAAACGAGATGCTCTAGCCAACTGAGCTAAGTCCCCACTTTTATTGCTATTACTTTTTAGAAAAATGTCAAATTTTATTACTTCCATTTTGTTAAATCATTTGCATCCAGGCAATAGGATTTGCATTTGGAATTAAAACAATTTTACCTTCTTTTAAATTTTCCTTTAAAAAATTATACAATTTGTGTGGAGCTTGACTAGATGTTAACCTTGACTAGATGTTTGTCTCTTTTTGTTGTTTTTTTACAACATTTTTGAGATAGTTTTTAGTCAGTTTTAAAATCATCTTTTCAAATTCCTTTTTATT
>JAIRSX010000066.1 GCA_031255235.1 Rickettsiales bacterium | reverse complement strand
AAATGAGAAATGATTTTTTTAACTTTTTTGCTTCAGCTGTGAATGTAATCGATGATGCTGTGTTTGTTGATGATGATAGACCGATTAGTGGATTGAATAATAAAGATGATGTGTTTGAGACAGTTGAAATATCTGAAGATGGGTTGGTTGGTGGGTCGTTTTTTACAGATGAGATTTTTACAAATAGTTCTTTGCTTGATCAGAGTGAAACAATACGGCATGAAGAGAAAGTTCGTGATGACATTCATGAAAAGATAGGTATTTTGAAATTTTCCCAACAATCAAGAAAGGCAATTAAGATTGGTCCCTATGTTTTATATGAAAATCCTACCGAATTTAAAATTGGTGATTACTTTGTTTCAGTGACTCCGCCGAATGATGAGATATCATTTAGAAGGGGTGATTATAAAGTGGTGAACAAGAATGATCCGGGTTTTGAGTCTATAAGATCGTCTATTATATGTGAGATGTCTGCTGTTGTTTCTAAAGGCCTTACGGATAATAAAGGTTATTATACACGCATCCCTTTATTTTTGCAAAAATTAAGAGGGAAAACGACACCAAACTTAATGGCAACAACTCTTCATCTTAATTCTAAGGATGATAATATAACAATAGATGGACGAATATCCGATGCCATCAATCTTTTGAGGAGGACAGGGAAGACGACAGTAGCGTTTGCAATTCCTAGTTGGTCTGGGGGACGTCATTCTATTTCCATTACTTATGACCATAAAACAAATAAAGCAATAATTGTTGATCCTGCTGGCGGTAATTTTGAGGGCGGTTTTTCTAGGATAAATGGTGTTGATTGTGAGAAGGTTGTGTTAAGAATTCAAAATAATAGTTCTTGCTGGCTACAATCGACTTTTGTTGCACAAGAAATGGCGAAAGAATTTTATAATGGTAAGTCCATTCAAGATTTGTCACACTCTATTAGACAACAGGATTTTAGAGAGAAAATTTCTGCTGATTTCGCAAAAGTAGCCAATCCATCAGAAATAACTAAATTTGCCACAGTTCTCTATTATGAGAAGAATGGGCAAATAGAAAAAACTACCACGACTGATGCAGAATTAGTGGAAAATATAAGAAAAAAATATACGGTTTTGGAGCAGAAGCGAAAAGGTCTTAGCACGAGGTTTAACAAGGTTTCTATACCGGAAAAGAAATCGGTGACGAAAACTTTGTCTCAAGTGAAACAATTAGAGATTAGAGAACGACAAAAGAGAAGTCAAGGGAGTAATATAGCGAGGTAAAATTGTAAAAGTCTATGGAAACAATTATATGTTTGTGTTGATAAGTGTTGTTTAGCTGGGGTGTGGATGATGTGGTTTTGGAATTGATGGACTACGCGGTGTTTGGAGAGCGAGTTTTAAGTTGATTGGGGTATAGTGGTGGCTCAACAAACTAAATCTATGAAATAGGGTGTTTGGTTTTTAAATAATTCATAAATTATTCTGAAGGGTAATGTGGAATTAGATAAGAAAGCTATTTCCTAAAAATAATACCTAACGATAGTAGAGAAATGTTAATGCTTATAATACAAGAAAAATACTTGAAGGTTCTACAAAACGTTTAAATATAATACAAAATGATACAGATATGGATGAAGGCATACAATGGATTGATAAACATATTCAAAAATCTTAGAATTTGTTTTTCCTATTGTTTGAAAAGGGTTTAATTGTAATCTTTAAAAAGATTCATAAAAATACTTTATTTGGAATCGTGAAACGTTTTGAAAAATAAGACTAGTTTTTAAACAAGATTTTTTAAATCGTCTCCATATTTTTCTTTTAATTTTTTAAAAAGCAATAAGTCGTTTTTAAAATTTGTCTTTTCATTTTTTCTTTTTTGATATTGTATTTTATTGTAAGAGCGCTGTCTCTCAATTTTGGTGGGTCTTTTCGTTCTTATTTCTTTTATTTTTTCTTGCAAATCGCTGTATTTATTTATTTTTCTATAAAAAGTCATTGGTGTTAGATTGTTCTCTTTTATCGCTTTATAGAGAGGAATTCCGTTTTTATACAAATCAATAACTTTAATAAAAATATCTTTTTCCATAATAATAACTTACAGGTTTCAGTAAAAAAATGTGTTATACTTATAACATAAATAGTAGTATACTTCAAATATTTTTATATCATTGTTATAGGCAATACAACATATAAGATGATAGTTGGTTATGTATAGGATTTTGTTGGCTATTATAATTTGAGGGAAACTGTTTTGTTTTTAATCGCTTCTCAAATTATATATTCTTGTGTTGTTATTTTTATTTAAAATCGATTCATTTATGATGTCATCACTGTATTCTATTTCGTAACTACTATTTTCCATATATTCGACTTCTTCTTCATTGCTCCTGTGTATATTTTCATCTGTAATGATGATTTCAGGAGACATTTGGAATTCGAGATTATCAAATTCATCCATAATAGAATCTGTTTGTTGTTCTGTAAATTGTTTAGGTTCTTCATCAAGTTTAAATGCTTCTGATACGATGTCAGATTGTTTTGTTGTATGAGATGGATAATATCCAGTTTTTTCGTCAATCTTTAATAATTTTACACTATCTGGCACTGGAAATGGTTTTGATGGTGAATTCTGCAGAGCATCTTTCATAAAATTTGTAAAAATTGGTCCTGCCACATTACTTCCAAATTCATTTTTGCCTAAAATGTCTGGTTTGTCAAAACCAACATAAACACCAACAACCAAGTCTGGTGAATATCCCATGAACCAAGCATCTTTTCCGTCGTTTGTAGTTCCCGTTTTTCCTGCAATTGGTTTCCCTATCGATTTTGCCCTCCAGCCAGTTCCCCTTTGAACCACACCAACAAGCATATTTGTGAGTTGATAGGCAGAAGCTGAATCAATAATGTCTTTTCTGTTATCAACAAGATTAGGAATAACAATGTCATCAAAGTTTATATCTTTTTTAACAGAGCAATCTAGACATTCCCTGTCATCTCTCTTAAAAATTGTGATACCATTTTTATCTTGTATTTTTTCAATTAAGGTTGGATAAATGAATTTGCCGCCATTGGCGACCATGCTATATGCTCTTGCCATTTTTAATAGATTTGTTTCAATGCTTCCCAAAACAAGGGAGTAAACAGCTCTTGGACGAGTACTTATACCAAATCTCTTAACTAAATTTGCGACTTTTTTTATACCGACCTCGCTTGCTAATCTAACTGTTGTGACGTTTCTTGATTTTTCTAATCCGACCCTTAAGGTGGTTGGGCCATAAAAAACGCCTTCTCCTTCATTGTTTCTTGGACTATAGGGAGGAACACCCAAACCTTGATCCAATGTAACTTCTGCGTCAATTATGATACTTGAAGGCATGAAACCGTTTTCCAAAGCAGACAAATAAGCAAAAGGTTTTATAGTAGAACCTGGTTGTCTTTCTGCTTGAGTTACTCTATTGAAGTCCATTTGAGAATCTATATATCCGCCCATCATTGCAAGTATTTTACCTGTATGTGGATCCATTGCAACCAATCCACCATTTACAAGTGGAATTTGTTTTAGGTGATATTCGTTCTTATTTTCGTCTTTTTTAACGACAATCACATCACCGGTTTTCAAATTCACATCTTCAATTTTTTCAATTTGTTTACCTAAAGTATCAACATCAACATAATTCCTTGCCCATGTTAAATTTTTTAATGGAATAAACCCCATAATCAAAAGATTATCATCACTTGAGATCTTAATATAATCATTATTCTCCAGATCGTATTCATCAGACTGAAGGGTTTTTTTAATTCCAATCAAAATGCTTTGATTTTCTACGTTTATGCTCAAAACAACAGCCTTTTCCCAATCTGACGGATATCTTTGTTCTATTTTGTATTCATTTATTAGATCACCCCAACGATTTTCAAAATCAATTTCTCCCGCTAAATTTGTGATTGCCCCCCTAAATCCATGTCTAATATCATATTCTTCAATACCCTTTTTCAAGTATTTGTCTGCCAATTCTTGAAGTCGTGGGTCTATATTTGTTTGAACAAAATTTCCGTCCTCCAATACGCCATTATTACCATATAATTTTTGTAATTGTTTCCTAACTTCTTCGCTATAAAACTCTCCATTTGCCATAAATTCCACATCTTTTTGTTTTATATTTATTGGAGTGTCTATTGCTTGCTTTGCTTCATCGTCTGTGATATAACCCAATGTTTTCATTCTACCAATAATCCAATTTCGCCTTTCTAATACATTGTTTCTACTTGTTTCGCCTCTTGTTGGATCAAGTTGAGATGGTGCTTTTGGTAAAGATGCAAGTAATGCATACTCTTCAATGGTTAATTCATCTACCGATTTATCAAAATAGTTCAATGCTGCCATACCTATTCCATAACTCCTGTTACCGAAAAATATTTGATTGAGATATAACTCCAATAACTCATCCTTTGAAAAAGTGTTTGTGAGTCTAATTGCCAACAATGCCTCTTTTATTTTTCTTGTCATGGTTCTTTCGTTGGAGAGTAGAAAGTTTTTTGCTACTTGTTGAGTTATAGTGGAAGCACCGCGAATTCTGCCCTTACCAGTTATTATGGAAACAATACTCTCAAAACCGGCACTAATGATGCCTTTAATACTAATACCGGAATTCTTATAGAATGTATCATCTTCTGCTGCTATAAAAGCACTTTTTACTTTGTTTGGTATTAAATCTATCGGAATGAATATTCTTTTTTCTCTTGCATACTCCTTTAAGAATTTTTCATCCGCACTATATAGTCTTGTCATGACAGGATATTTATAGTCTTGTAAGATTTTATAATCGGGAAGTTTTGCTATGAAGTATAAAACGGCGAAAGAAACAACAACAATCGCAAAAATAAAAAGATAAAAAAGTATGTACAATATCTTTTTTAGTTTCTTGTTACTACTATTTATAGTTCTTTCTTTAAAAACCCCCATGATTGATATTGATACTATTCTTTTGTACAAAAATCAAAATTTAAACTTTTATTAGACCTCCTGCAAAAAAAATATAATTTCTTATATTTTTTTATATAATAGCTCCAGATTATAGATTCCAGCTATTATATTAGACCTAGTTCCTAAAAATATTTTCATTCTCTAAGTTGCAAATTCCACATATTAAATTAAACCTTAATCCAAATCTCCTTCTTCTACATCTATACTTATCAGATATTATTCTGAATTTCTTTATATCTCCTATAACATCTTCAACTATTATTCTTTGTTTTGATATGATATGATTGTTTATTAGACCTCCTGCACACATATACTTCTTTACATTTTAATATTTTTTAATATTGATATATTAATATCAATAAATAATAAATAATGTCCAAATGGGATTATGTTAAAAATCTAAACAATGAAGACTTTAGAAGACTAACTGGAG
>JAIRSX010000047.1 GCA_031255235.1 Rickettsiales bacterium | reverse complement strand
ATTATATGAGAACATTGAGAGTTTTGAAAGATCTGTTTTGTTATTTGGTATATTAGTTCTGTTATTTGATAAGGTTATTATGTTTAATAGTGAGTTGATTACTCTGTGTAATGTTGTATTCTTCATAGTATAAAAATTAAAATTGACTATATGTTAATTGTAGTAAATTTTGAACGGAAAAGCAAAAAAATTATGACCGTTCTGCACCACACTTTTTTAAAATATCATTTAATTAAATGTTTTTCTTATAAAGAATGTATAGCACATACAACACAAGTATAAAGCATAGGTTATTCAACACGATATAGATACATAACATTAATTAATCATTATCCAATAGCATTACCAATTTTTTCTTTTCCGCCACAAAAAATCTGAAAATAAATTTCCCTTTAAGAAAAAACATCATATAATATGCTCCATATTAATTATAGACAGTATATGTTGCATTATTTAATTATTTTATTACTTTTTGTATTCGTAATTTTTAGATTGAGATTGTTGATTCTTTTTTTTCAGCAAAAAGAATATAGAAACAATTGGTTTTTGAAGTTCATTTTCAACCATATTAGATTTATTGACAAAAAATTAACAATTTTTGTTATTGTCTTTCATTTACTCAATGCCGTTGTTTTTGTCCCTATTGCCCTTATCATTTTCACCATGAAGGATTTTTTCTATGTGAAAAATGCCAAAAAGAAAATGGTATTTACCGCGAGAGTTAAAAGAATCTTTTCCGTGGCATTATTTTTAGTTATTTCATTAATTTGTGTGCTATATAGGTATCCACTGTTGGTAGTACTTGCCACAATACATTTTGTTCCATTTTCCCTAATTTTATCCAATTTGTTGTTATCACCATATGAAAATTATACTCAAAACAAATTTTTGAAGGAAGCATCATCTAAATTACATAAAATAAATCCAATTGTTATTGGTGTCACAGGCTCTATGGGTAAAACTTCCACAAAACACATTTTAGCACACATTTTATCTACCAATTTATCTGTTCTATTTACACCTGGTTCAATAAATACAAAAATGGGAATCACAAGAATCATAAGAGAGAAATTATCACAAGAACATAAATATTTTGTGGTAGAGATGGGTGCTTATTTTAAAGGATCAATCAAAAAACTATGTGATTTTGTAGAACCTAAATATGGAATTATAACGGCAATTGGTGATTCACATTATGAGTTTTTTAAAAGTAGAGAGGCGGTTGCTTCTACAAAGTTTGAATTAGGAGAATGTGTTACTAAAAATGACGGTTTTTTGATCATAAATAACAACATTGAGGACAATTTAATCCCAGACAACATCAATCTTATTAAGATTGGTGATATTTCGAACATTACACAAAAACAGGATGGACTGCATTTTACTTACAAAAACGAAGAAGTCTTTGCTCCAATTTTTGGAGAACATCAAGCAACAAACATTGTTCTTGCTATTGAGATAGCAATTAAACTTGGAATGCCATTCAAAACTATTTTGGTTTCTTTGAATACTTTACCACAGATAACACACAGACTGGAGGTTAAGAATCAAGGTGATAATATCATTATTGACGATGCTTATAATTCTAATTTTGAAGGTTTTAAATCTGGGTTGAATTTATTACAAGTTTTTGATAACAAGAAAAAAGTTCTAATCACTCCTGGTATGGTTGAGTTAGGGACAAAACATGACGAATTGCATTATGAAATTGGTAAAATTGCAGCGGAAAAAACAGATGTGACGGTACTCGTGAAAAGTAGTAGAATTCCGACTTTTGTGAAAGGTTTCAAGGAAACAAATAAAAATTCACAACTCGTGGAAGTTGATAGTTTTGCGAAAGCACAGGAATGGATGTCTAATAATTTACATAATTCTGCTATCCTATTGGAAAATGATTTGCCAGACGTGTTTGAAAGCAGCTTAAGTTTGTAACTTTTTGTTTTGTTCGGCTGTTTTGTAGGTATATAAAAATTGCTTATTGTTTTTATATATCTATTATTTGGATGTGAAGCTATTAGTTGTATTCGGTGTTTTTATACTGAGTATATTGTTGTCAATTTTTGTCGTGAGGATTCTTATATTTTTATCCTTTGCTGGCATGGATTTGGTTACCTCAAAGAAACAAACAGCAAAACCGAAACCGGTTTATAAAAAACCACCAGAAGATTTAATGAGAGATAGGGCACTAGAAAAGAAACATCAACAGGAAAATTCTGATAATTTTAATGAATATGATAATATTGATAATGGGAGAATGGAAGATGAAAAAATTGTTGGTGTCGCAAAACCACTCGGATATTGGACGTCTCTCATTATTGGTGAAAATTTGACAAGGTATATGGCAATGAGAAAGGGTTCAAGGTTTACTGACAGAATCAAGAGTAAAAACAGAGAAAGGCAGTTGCAACATAGCAGAGAGAGATTTTAAAATATATCAGGCATTCTTACACAAACCAAAAACTAATCTCATTATTTTATTCAAATTTGACTGGATCCGCAGTAGCAAAAATGACTTTGTTGTTTTGGGCGTTACTGTCTGACAAAGCACTTTTGAAAGCAACCGCCGTATGCGGACAAATTTTTTGTTTATATTTATCCAAAATCAATTTTTGAGTCTCAAAAATTTCAGCATTGGACACCCTGTATACATCAAAATTTTTTCTAAATTCTTTTAAAAGAGCATTACTTACTTCGTATTTACCATTTTCTTTTAAGGAAGTCATATACCTTTTTGTATCTTCCACATCACTCATATAACACAAAATTCTTTCAAAATTTGAAGGATTTGCAATATCTATAGCATTGGCAGGAGTATTGATTGTTTTGTGCGGCTCATAAATCCCAGTTTGATAGAATCTATGCAGAGTATCATTTTCACCAACACAGATTGACAACTTCATGCTATCGTCCTTTAAGATCTGTTTTGCTAAATACCCGGCACATATATTGCCAAAATTACCAGTTGGTACAAAAAAATTTGGGTTAGGAATTTTACTATAAATATATACGTAATATACAATTTGAGCAATAATTCTACCCATATTTATAGAATTGACAGTCATTAAATTTCCATCTTTGTCATTTGCGAAACTATCTTTGACTAATTTTTGACAGCTATCAAAATCAGCGTCTATCGGCACAACTTCAATATTTGATTGTTTTATAGATAACATTTGTTCACGTTGAAGTTTGGAAACATTCTTGCTCGGAAAATAGACTTTTATACTGACATTTTTAGAATCTTTAAAACCATAAATTGCAGCAGGTCCAGTATCTCCAGATGTGGCGGTTATGATTTGTTTTTTTAGTTTTTTCTGTTCCAAAACATAATCAACAATTTGTCCTAGGAACCTTAAAGCGTAATCTTTAAAAGACAAAGTTGGTCCTTGGTAGAGTTTAATTAGAAAGAGATCATTATCTAATTTCTCAATGGGTATTATATCATTTTTAAAATCCTTGTAAGCCTTTTCAAAACAATCCCTTATAATTTGTTTATCAATATCTGTAAACAATGAAGTGATTTCAGTTGCTAATTCAATGTACGTTAAATTTTTATCCAACTTGAAATGTGGTATTGTTTCCGGTATATACAAGCCACCATCAGCAGCAGTACCCGATATAATTATATCTGTGAAATTCTTTAAAATTGTCTTATCCCTTGTAGAATTGTATTTCATATAATTGTCATACGTAATTTATATTTTTAAAATGGCAAATTAAAATTAGTAATGAAAATGTGTTTTAAATTTGATAAGAGGTAAAAAAAATTGTATTCTCTCTGCAAACGTGTATTAATCTTGCGAAACATGTATAAGATATTTTTAATTTGCTTCTTGTTTCTTATTTCTTGCAATAGAAGTGTTGTTGATCCAAAACTTGGCCTCACAAGAAAAGATTTTTACGACGATTTTGTTGTTTCAAATAAGTCTTCTATTAGTTCAAATCAGGCAATTCCTTTAGATATCTCACAATTGCTTGTTGTTCCGCCCCCTCCACCTATTGGAAATGGAGAATTGATTTCGCTTGCGGTTACAGAGGAGGTTCCAATTAAAGATTTGTTGAATGAGTTGGCAAGAAATGCTGGAGTTGATATAGAACTCGATCCAAGAGTTAATGGTGGCATTTTTCTCAAGGTTACAAAAAAGCCTCTCGAAGTTGTTGTCCAAAGAATTGCAGATGTCGCAAATTTAAAATATTCATATACGGATGGAATTCTGAAATTTGAACCCGATACACCATACACAAAAACCTATACATTGGATTTTTTAATAGATAACGATATTTGGGGAAGCGTTGAATCGGATATAACTACAATAGTTGGTATTGAGGAAGAGAGAGCTACGTCAATGCAGGATGATAGTACGCCACCACCATTGGATGGTGTGGAACAAGAGCGAAAAAGTCCAGTTAAACTGACCCCCAAAGTCTTTATGAATAAATCTGCTTCTGCTGTTACTTTATACGCAAATTCAAAAACCCATGAGGCCGTGGATAAATATCTAAAAATTGTGAGACAAAATTATTCAGCACAGGTATTAATTGAAGCAAAAGTTGTAGAAATAGTTTTAAATGATTCATTTAAGATGGGCGTTGATTGGACAAGTGTTATGTCAAACAAAGGAGCGTTTTTTGTAAATGGTATAAGAACAGGACAAATTAGTGATTCCGTTGTTTCCGCATCTTTGAATTCCGGCAATTTGAGTGCCGTTATTAACATATTAGAAGAATTTGGAACTGCAAATACTGTTTCTAGTCCAAGAATTAGTGCCATCAACAATCAAAAAGCAAACATTGATTTTACAAATAAACTTGTCTATTTTAAGATGTCCCCTGGAAAAGTGGAAAAAGATACAGACACCGGCATTGTGACGTCTACTCCTGCCACTGCAGAGAAAGTTGAAGAGGAGATTGGTGTTAAATTAACCATAACTCCTTCCATAAATTTGAAAGATAATTCTGTTACTCTAAATGTTGTACCTGAAATGTCTGTTCAAAAGGGTTTGATGGAGGATCCTTCTATAGCATTAGCTGAAGCATCTTGTGCTGTAAATTTGTGTCAGGGAAATAATCAATCAGAGGCTTGTGAAAAAGGTTTGATAAGGACAAACGGTCAACTCTGTGATTTAGGTGACGCAAATAGTATTCCAATTATTGAAAAAAGGGCTTTGAATACTTCCCTAAAAATTATGTCCGGAAATGTTTTGGTTATTGGTGGTCTATTGGATGACAGTTCGGTATCTACAGAAAGGGGTCTTCCAATTTTGTCTTCAATTCCTTTAATTGGTAATATTTTTAAAACACAATCGATTGAAAAAAAAGTTACGGAGACTGTTATTTTTATAAAAGCAACTATAGTTAGAGCAAATGACGGTCTAAATGAACACAATAGAAACTTACTTGAAAAATATACAAGTAATGTGGATAACTATTTGTAAAAACATAAAAAGTAGGTGATAGAGAGGTAATAATTATTCAACAATAAAACCAAATTTCTTTCGAAATTTGGTCTATATTTTTTTATGAAAAAACAAAGAAATCAACTATTTCTTTTTTCCGCCGTCGGTCTTTTTACTTCCGCAGCCACAACCACAACCACATGTCATAACAATCCAATTTTGTTTATGAGAAGTATGCTAATACTTTAAAAACAGTAGGTCAAATAAAAATTAAGTTATCTTTTTCAATTTGCTTCTTTTCAAAGTTTGTACAAAATGATTCGGTAAATCTGCTTTTAGGCTATAATCTTCACCTTTAAAATTATGAAGTAGTAGTTTATAGGAGTGTAAGTGCATGTTTTGACTAACCCTCTCTCTCTCAGTTCCACTTAAAAAGGCCTTTTTACCACCATATTTTCCATCACCAAGTATTGGATGCCCTAACTCTTTTAAATGAACTCTAATTTGATGTGTTCTACCAGTCAAGATTTTGCACTCAACAAGAGATAGATTATATTTTTCGTTGTAGGATAAGACTTTATAAAGCGTAATTGCTTCTTTTCCCCCCTTATCAACATAAACTTTTTCAATTCCATTTTCTATCTTTTTAAGTAACGGGAAATTTATTTGCCCCTCTTGCTTGTTGAATCTACCAAATACAACAGCAAGATAGATTTTCTCCATATCTTTTTTTTCTTTAAAGAAAGTAGATAAACAATCGGCACTTTCTCTATTCTTTGCAATTATTAAAAGGCCACTTGTGGATTTGTCTATACGATGAACCAATTTTTCACCATTTTGTAAAAAATCTGCAACAGATATTTCTGTTTTAGTTCCAGATTGAACTGCCAAACCGGTTGGTTTATTTATGACAAAGAAAACATCATTTTCAAAAATAATCAGTTTTCTGAAGTTTTGTAGAGTGTTTTTTGTTATTATTTTATCTTTCGGTTTGTTTTCATTTTTCTTGTTAAGAATTTTAGAAATAAAATCTGTTAAAGAAATTTGATCATTTATTTTTAAAACTGCATCAGCAGTTGTTTTTTGTTTGTTTAACAAA
>JAIRSX010000012.1 GCA_031255235.1 Rickettsiales bacterium | reverse complement strand
ACAACCTGCATCTTACACAAATTTAGTTGGTTTAAGAATGACATATGGTAGAATTTCGAGGTATGGCACAATTGCATACGCATCAAGTTTAGATCAATCCGGTTTTTTTACAAAGGATGTTAGAGATATGTCTTACATTTGTGGAATTCCATGCGGCAAAGATAACAAAGATTCTACAAGTGCTGATGCGGAAGTGCCGGATTTTTTAGCAAATTTAAATCCTAATATTAAAGGTAAGAAGGTTGGTGTTATCAAAAATTTCTATAAATTCTATGATAACTCTGACGATGTAGAACCAGAAATATCAAAAAATTATTATGACTGTGTTGAAAAAATGAAAAAGGCTGGCTCTGATATTATTGAAGTTGAATTGCCAACATTAGAAGTTATGGATATTTTATACCAATCAATAAGTTATGTAGAATTAATGTCTAATTTAGCGAGATATGATGGTGTTAGATATGGAAGACGAACAGGACAGGAATGTTTTTCACTTGACGATTTATACATAAAATCAAGAAGTGAGGGTTTTGGAGAAAACATTAAAAAACGAATTTTATTGGGTGCCTATTTAGCATCAAGTGATAATTACGAAAAATATTTTTTAAAATCCCTAAAAATAAAGAGGAAAATAGCGAATGAATACAATGAAGCATTTAAAAAAGTCGATGTCTTGTTTCATCCATCAGTTTCAAGATTTGCTTTCCCTATCAACCCAACTGAAGAAGAAAACAAAATATTGAACAGGAGAGGAATAATAGAGGACTATTTTTTAAACGGCGTGAATCAATGTGGTTTACCAGGCATAACAATACCGACCGGTTTTAGTAAAAATGGGTTACCATTTGGTATGGGTCTTACTGGCAAATTGTTTGGTGAACAAAGTTTGCTGGATTTTGGGTTATTTTTAGAGGAAAATAAATAAAAAAGATAATCATATCCGTGATGTCAAATATTACTTTCAGGTACACAAAATATTAACATCTCATTTAAGATACAATAAAAAAATAATTGAAAACTCAATAAGAGAAAAAGCAACCATTCCTGTTGTGTGTATAGCGAAGTCATCTCCCAGCTTTTCTTTTCATACCATTTTTTTGAATAATCATTCTGACTGGATGGTAGAGAATATTTTTCCCCAAAAAGCATTTTTATTCTAACATTATTTTCACCCTACTCTTTCCCTTCGCCCTGATTACACTTTCTTTGGTAAATGTATTATATTCAAATCTGTCAGCATCAACAGTGATTCCGTTTTCCTTTACCTCTACATTACCTCTCAAAACAACTAAATTGTCTTTCACATAAAAAACACCATCATCGGCAAGAACATTAGTTTTAGAATTGTGTAACTTTATATTACCGCTCATAACAGTTCTTGTTATAACTCTATTACTATCATAATAGACCACCATTTTATCGGCATTCAACGTATATTCAGTACCATTAACAAACACATCCTCAGTAAACTCAGCAACATTCTCTTCCTTCATTACAGATAAATATTTCGACTTTATATTTATATCCTGTCGACTAGCACCAAAAACAAAACAAGGAACAAAAAACAACAATAAAAATAGACTCATTTTTAATAAACTTCTGTCATAGAAAAGAAAAATCTGATTTCTCTTTCAACAGATATAACAGAGTCAGAACCATGTACAGAATTTACTTCAATGGATTCACCATACATTCTTCTAATCGTACCTTCATCTGCTTCTGCTGGATTCGTTTTACCCATAAGTTGCCTATTCTTTCTGATGGCATTTTCACCTTCCAAAACTTGCACAACAACCGGACCCGACGTCATATATTTCACAAGACCTTCAAAAAACGGCTTTTCTTCATGCTCCATATAAAACAATCTAGCATGATGATCAGTAATCCAAATCATTCTTTGCGCCACAATTTTTAGTCCATTTTTCTCAAAGATTGAATTTATTGCACCGATCAAATTCTTTTTAACACTATCAGGTTTCAAAATAGATAAAGTCCTTTCAATTACCATAATCTTATATTTTTAATATAAATTAAATAAATAATCTTTTTACAAAGATCAAAAAATAATACTTAACCACTTTTAATTTAAACCAATTCACTCATCACGGCTCCCTCAAAATTACCGATTTCAATTGGGATCAACTAATAAAAATTGGTTATTGTTTTTAGCACTTTATTATATAAAACATAATATAATTTGATCGTGTGCTTGGTAGTGTCACACATCGATTGGAGTAAGTATCATTCTTGCCATCACTAGGGAGTCATCATTAACACATTGCTGAAATGGGTTTTACCATATCAGCGATATACAAAAAATTAGGTACTTGACTAGAGATGTTAACACATTGACCAGATAATTTATTTTTTCTTTATTTTTTAGGTAATTTTTAGTCAGTTTTAAAATCATCTTTTTACAAATTCCTTTTTGTCTAAGTTTCTATTGTTGTATCCTATCATTCTATTTATTTCTCTCTCTTAAGAGTTTGTTTTCACATTCCTTTAAGTGTAAAATAAACTTATCGTTAGTAAACATATTTATCATTAGTAAAATCGTATTGAATTTATTATTAGTAAAACAATATTGAATATTATCTCTCTTTAGAGATATACTTTATCTTCTCTTTTAAGAACACTAAATACTATTGTTTTACTTGTTCTGTTTCCCCTCTTCCCTCTTTTTCCTCTTACTCTAGTAATACTTTCATCTAATTCTGCTTCTTCTCTGTTTATTTGTTCCTATATCTGTTTTGATATGTTGCATATTTATTTTGACAAAAAATAGCAATACTTTCATGTAAAATTGCTTCTCTAAAAATATTAAAAAACCTGTTAATGGTGATGCTGTTAAATCTGAGAAAAACATCCTATTATTTTTTCTTATTTGATAATATCAGTTAAATGACTATGCTTTATCATATATCTCCTAATATAATTTATAAATTATCTAGTCAAGCACCTAAACTATTCTAAAAGATTAAATAAAATGTCACAGATGCTGTTAATTGCGGTTATTCTCCATTTACTATTTTACCAACTTATAGTAATTTTTCCATTTCCAGAGTTATCACCAGATTTAGCACTTATATTAAAAAGTTTATCACTAATATAACCACTTCCACCACCACCGCCACCAGCTTTTGGGGCACCTCTATCACCACTTTTACCTGCCCAATCTCCTCCTCCTCCTCCATAATAGCCACCTCCCCCACCTCCCCCACACCATATATTGCCAGCTCTATCACCGATGACGTCATCTTTTTCTGCATATCCTCCAGATCCTCCTTCTCCAAAAATACCATCTCCTGCTGTAAATCCTGATGCTACGTAACCTTTGGAACCCCCTACTTCTTGTGTTCCACCACAACCACTATATGGAGCTCCATTTGTTGGCGTATTATTAGTACAATTATTACCACCATTACTACCATCACTACCACCACCACTACCACCAGGATTTCCTCCCTTACTATCATTATACGCTGAGGCACCACCTCCACCACCAGCAACAATCAGTCTCGAATCCAGATCGCCAGCAACAGTTCTAATGTCACTAGCGCCACCACCACCACTACCCTTATATCCTGTAAGACTTCCATTATTTGTACCACAAATATCTCCACCTTTCCCTCCACCATTCCAACCGCCATTTGAGGTACCCCCCTGTCCTCCAACATATATATGTAATTGTTTATCATCTGGTAACGTATAATTACCTTTGCTATATCCACCCTTTCCTCCATTGGTACCACCTCCCTGTGCCCCCCATACTTCTAACCTAATTGTGTCACCTGCCTTTAATCCGTAATCGGATGGGTTGAAAGTTTGTTCTCCTTTTTCACTATATGAATATTCTTTAAAATGTGTACGTTTTGC
>JAIRSX010000063.1 GCA_031255235.1 Rickettsiales bacterium | reverse complement strand
GCATTAAATGCTTGAACATTTTGAAACATGATAAATACAGATGTAGAAGAAAAAGATTTGGATTAAGATTTAATTTAATATGTGGAATTTGCAACTTAGAGAATGAAAATATTTTTAGGAACCAGGTCTGTTAGTGATAAATACTTAAAAAACAATGAACAACTTTTTTATTATTCAGCCCCTAAATTTCATTGTTTTTTTGACAGAAAGCAATAAAACGTTTACCAATAAAAAGAAATCGCAACTAATCAATTTTTGGTGTTCGTATAGAATTGTGATTAGTGGTGATATAACCAAAAGAAGGAGAAAAATGGCCGAAAATGAAGTAACACAGGAAGAAGGCGTGTTAGCAAATGTAAAAGGAGATACAAGTTATACTCCAGAATTTTCAATCAAGGAAATGTTAGAGGCTGGCGTTCATTTTGGACACAGAACTGCAAGATGGAATGCGAAGATGATCCCATACATCTATGGAATAAAAAATGAACTTCATATTTTAGACTTGCAACAGACTGCTATTTTGCTTGCCGAAAGTGTTAAAATATTAAGAGAATTAGTTAAAAGAAGGGGTAAGATTTTATTTGTCTGCACCAAAAAACAGGGAGCAGATATGGTTGCTAAGATGGCACAAGAAACAGGCCAATACTATGTGACTAATAAATGGTTGGGTGGTATGCTTACCAATTGGAAAACTATCTCAAGAGCAATAAAAACATTAAGTGAAATTGAAAGAGAATTGGGAGATGAATTATCACCTCTTACTAAAAAAGAGAAGTTGGGTTTAGAAAAAAGAAGACAAAAATTAATTTTTCAACTTGGTGGTATCAGAGATATGACCAAACTTCCAGACTTGTTGTTTGTTATAGACACTCCAAAAGAAAATTTAGCAATTACGGAAGCAAAAGCACTTGGAATTCCAGTTATGGCAATTGTTGATACAAACTCTGATCCTACTGTAATAAATTTTCCAATTCCTGGCAATGACGATTCTATTAAAGCATTAGAATTGTATGTTAGGGTAATAGGTGATGCTTTGATGGATGTTAAGGATTTTGTTGACACAAATGAATCTTCTAAAAAGGATGACTTTAAGAAAGTTTCAAAAAAACCAAGTAAAAGTTTTGGAAAGAAGGAAAGGTTACCTGTAAAGATCAGTGAAGGCGAATTAGCAATCAAAGAAGAGAATCTTCCATCTATAACAGAAAGTAAGGAGTAACATGGCCAAAATTAGCAAGGAAAATATAAAAAGTCTTTTAGAGAAGATGTTTAATTTAGAGGATCCAGGCGTTTTTGTTTTAACTATAAATCGTCTTTTGGTGAGATTTTCTTTAGGTGTTGTGCTTTTCTCTATGATTGTGATGTTTTTTAGGTTTTTGTTTAGTCTTGAACTAGCATTAGCATTCTCAACATTGTTTTTTGGACCGTTTGTTTTTCTGTTCATTAAATATATTCTATCTTTTTACTTGGTGTTTTGGGAGTTAGTAAGTTCTGCTACCAAATTTTATAAAACAAATACAAGGGAGTAATTAAAATGGCAAATACTGAATTAATTAAAAAATTGAGAGAAGATACCGGATGTGGTATGGGGGATTGTAATAAGGCTCTTAAGGAGTGCGGTGATGATTATGAAAAAGCAATAGAATGGTTAAGAAAGAAGGGGCTTTCTTCTGCTGCAAAGAAATCTGCAAGAGTTACAGCTGAAGGTGTCGTTGGTATTTTGAATAAAGATGACGTTGCTTCTATTGTTGAAGTTAATAGTGAAACAGATTTTGTTGCTCGAAATGAGAAGTTCCAGGATTTTGTGAAAGGTATTTTGGAACAAGCAATTAAAATTGCAACAAGTGACGATAAGTATCTTGAAACTTTGAAGTCTGCTAATCTCGGAAGCGAAACTATTGCGGATGCTTTAGCAAATAATATTGCAACCATTGGGGAAAATCTACAGATTAGACGCGGTAAGACTTTGAAACAGTCTAATGGGTTAATAGTTCATTACATTCATAGTGTGATTGTGGATGGTCTTGGAAAAATGGGTGTATTAGTTAATCTGAAATCAGATGCGGATAAGTCAGCACTACAAGAATTTGGTAAAGGAATTGCTATGCATATAGCAGCTTTGAAACCAGAATTTTTGAATGAAAGTTCAGTCCCAGATACCAAAATTAATAGTGAAAAAGATATAGCAAGAGAGTTAGCAAAAAAGAGTGGTAAGCCAGATAATATTATTGAAAAAATGGTCGAAGGTAGAATTAAAAAATTCTATGAGGAGAATGTTTTGTTAAATCAAGTTTATGTTATTGATGGTGGTGATAAAAAAATCTCTGACTTATTAAATGACTTTGAAAAAGATAACGGAAAGCCAGTTGAGATTGTTGAGTATGTTTTGTATGTGTTGGGTGAGGGAATCGAAAAAAAAGTTGTTGATTTTGCCGATGAAGTAAATTCTATTGCCAACGGATAGTTGGTAGACTTTTTGTAGACATCTATTTATGAGAGCGGTATTTTGAATAATACTGCTCTTTTTTTTGAAATGTAAAAAACGACAAAAGCATTTAAAACAATGGAAAAAGTAGAAAAATCAATCCAATAATCTGTCGATATACCAATCCACGTCAAAATCTTTAATATCATCAATTTTTTCACCAGTGCCAATGGCATAAATAGGTCGTCTAGTTTTCTCATAAATTGGAACTAAAATTCCGCCTTTTGCCGTTCCATCAAATTTGTTGACAATAATACCAGTAATTTTAATAGCCTTACCAAACTGTTCTACTTGCTTTAAAGCATTCTGTCCAATGGAAGCATCCAAAACGACAATTGATTCATTTGTTCCTATAACTCTTACAATCTTTTGCAATTCTGTCATTAGATTTATGTTATTTTGCGTTCTACCGGCAGTGTCAATTAGCAGAATATCGTAACTATTTTTCTTTGCTTCTTGCAGTGCTTTATATGCAACA
The DNA here is from genome assembly GCA_031255235.1 of Rickettsiales bacterium. Lineage (GTDB taxonomy): Bacteria > Pseudomonadota > Alphaproteobacteria > Rickettsiales > UBA1997 > JAIRSX01. Next base: position 6,053 of record JAIRSX010000063.1, on the reverse strand, counting down.
CTTGTTGGATCTTGCCCTTCTTTTTCTGCTTGTATTAATGGAATATTAATATTTTTACACCACTTTGCCAATTGTTCAACGGCACCTATCCTGAATGTATCAGCAGCGGCAACAATGACTCTCTTTCCATCTTTTTTAAACTTGTTGGCTAATTTAACAATGGTTGTGGTTTTACCCGCACCATTCATTCCAAACAATGTAATAATAAATGGTTTTGCTCCGTCAATCTTTAACTGTTTATTGGAATTTTCAAGGGTTTTCCTAATACCTGATGCCACGATATCTTTAATGTTATCAAGTGTTGGTTCTTCTGTATACTTTCCCTTCCTTAACTCATTTATAATGTTTTCTGTGGTAGACAAACCAATATCACCACTGATTAAAAGATTTTCTAAGTCATCCAACAGATCATCCTTAATTCTTTTTCTCGCAAATAAATTATCAAATATTGACATGTTCTACATAAATATTGCTTTATGTATTAGAATCAAAAAAAGTTGTCTTTATGTTTTTTCTGTATAATAATAGCATCATGCTAAGTGAGAAAGGTATTTTTTTAAACAAAAAAAAAGAAGAAAGTTATTTGGGTGGTGGTCAAGATAAAATAGATAAACAACACAAATCTGGAAAATTAACAGCAAGGGAGAGGATTGAGGTCTTGTTGGATATGGATTCATTTAGTGAGATCGGAATGTTTGTAGAACATCGTTCTGTAAATTTTGGAATGCAAAATAAACATTATTTGGGTGATGGGGTTGTTACTGGTTCTGGTACAATACATGGTAGATTAGTCTTTGTTTTCGCACAGGACTTTACAGTTAATGGTGGTTCACTTGGTGAAGCACACGCCAAAAAGATTGAAAAAATTATTGATACAGCATTAAAAATGAAAGCACCAGTTATTGGTCTTTACGATTCTGGTGGTGCAAGAATACAAGAAGGTGTTGATTCTTTATGCGGTTTCGGTAGAATATTTCAAAGGATAGTTGATTGTTCTGGTATTATTCCGCAAATATCTGCCATTATGGGTCCATGTGCTGGTGGTGCGGTATATGCGCCGGCTTTATCGGACTTCACATTTATGGTCGAGAATACTTCTTATATGTTTTTGACTGGTCCTGATGTGGTAAAAACTGTTACTCATGAAGAACTTACAAAAGAAGAATTGGGTGGTGCTGAGGTTCATACAGAAATCAGTGGTGTTGCAGATAAAAGTTTTAGTAACGATATTGATACTCTTTTTCAAATAAGACGACTTATTGACTTTTTACCATCGAACAATGAGGAAAGACCACCGTTGCTAAATACGGAGGATAATGGCAGTAGAATTGATGTATCTTTGAATTCATTGGTCCCTGAAAATCCAGTTCAGGCATATGATATGAAAGAACTTATCATGAAAATAGTTGATGAAAAGGATTTTTTTGAAATTAAAGAGAGTTATGCAAAAAATTTGATTGTTGGATTTGCGAGAATGGAAGGGCGGACAGTTGGTATTATAGCAAACCAACCATTGGTGGCATCTGGTACATTAGATATAGATTCCGCAAAGAAAGGAGCAAGATTTATCAGATTTTGTGATGCCTTTAATATTCCTTTAATCACGTTTACAGATACTTCTGGTTTTACACCAGGTAAATATCAAGAGCATAATGGGGTCATATCAAGTGGGGCAAAGATGTTGTATGCATACGCTGAATCATCTGTTCCTAAAATAAATATTATAACTAGAAAGGCATATGGGGGTGCTTATATAGTTATGTCTTCAAAACATCTAAGATGTGATGTCAATTTTTCGTGGATAAATACTGAAATCGCTGTTATGGGGGCGGAAAGTGCCATAAACATAATTTACAAAGATTTACAGGGTGAGGAAAGGGAACAAAAAATAAAAGAATATAAGGATATGTTTTCTACACCATTTTATGCTGCATCAAGAGGGTATATTGATGAAGTAATAAAACCACAAAACACAAGAAAGAAAATTTGTGATATGTTGCGTTATCTACAAAATAAAAAAGTTGGTTTGCCTCGAAAGAAGCATGATAATCTACCGATGTAATTATATTTATGGTATCAAGAATTTTGAATATTATTATAAGTATTATTTGCATATTCTATATGGTAAGTGTTGTTATCTCCCATAGAAACAGGAGTAGTCTCAAAGAAGAAGAATTTGAGGTGAATAATATGGAGATGGATATTATTTTTTTGGAAAATAAGAAGATGATGCTACAGAACTCCATTGACGAAGATTTGATCGATGAACAAATTAGAAAAAATTTTTCGCTTATAAGCGAAAATGAGAATATCTTTTATAGAGAATAAAATGTTGTTACCAATCTAAAAAGAAGTTTTCCAGAGTATTTTCTTCCATAGGAGTTGCCTGTAGTTTTTGTTTGATTTTTAATTCTTTTTCTTCCGGTGTGTCATTGACATCTGTATCTGGCAATCCCTTTCCCTCGATAATTTTATATTCTAAAGGTAGAAAAGTCTGGTGTAAACTCAGTCTAAATGGCATTTTAACCTCATCGTTTTCAATTTTATATTTATCTTCTGGAATTGTATCATTATAATTCATAGTATTTATTTCTGGAATTGTTCCAGTCCACAAAAATGTGACGTAGTTTGGAGATACTTTGAGAATTGTAACTTTATCATCATATCTCCGATCGGAATCAGTAATTCTTTTGTCGTTAACAAAAATTGTCCAACTATTTGGTGACGAATACACTATTGATTTTAGGTAAAAATAAAAATTTTCCTCATCAATTTTAGCATATTGCTTATTGCTATTGGCACTACTAAGATTAGTTCCCACATTACTATTATGTATCAATATGTCAAAAATGGAGTGTATCTGTTTTTGAGTAAACATTAGTGTTTGATATTTTTCCCTTAATTCTGTTAAGTTAACACTATTTCTTTTTACCACTTCAACGGAAAAGGCATTCGAAATAAACAAAAATAATAAAAATACTTTCTTCATTGGCGCTCCTTATTAAGTGGCTCATTTAAAAATGTAGCATTATCAAATCTTAAGGTATATAACGATATTTTTATGTTACCAACTACAGCCGGATAATATTTTCCACTTTTAAGGTCAAGTAAAAACATTTCATCAGTCTTACCAATTCTTTTAATATCAACAACTTGGAAAAATGGAAAATAGTATTTACTCAAATAATTATATAAATCATCTATAAACGAATAGGCATTTACATCTGTTACAGAATAGAAATTGATGTCAATTTCATTGTTATAAACAAATATATTTTCCTTTTTGAAAGTTGGTTCTTCAACAAGATTTTCCTCACTAACCGCTGTAGTAAAGTTTATCAAACCATTATTTAGAGCAATTATATCAAGTTGTGTTTTTAAAAAAGTGGCATCCACCCCCTTCAGAAAAATATCTGTATTTTCCGTTATCATTGAGTGATATTTTTGTACGCTTTCAATTTTATTTTGAAAATCAATAATCTCCTTTTCAAGATTAAAATTCCTCCGAGTTTTATCCTGTATTGATTGTAAAATTTTCTCCCTGTTACTATCATAAATGCGATATGTTACGTAAACAGCGATTATTAAAATAATCACAGCAATACCATATACAACAATGGATTTGACTAATTTTTTAACTTTACCGTCTCCCTTTTTTGTTTCAATTTGTCTATTTTCTTTTATCTCATTCATTATTGCCCTCCCGTATTTCTTCTCTGCCTTTTGCTTTCATTTGTGTTTTCGGTATTAATAAAAGCAAAATCAGAAACCTCTATTTTAAAAGGATATACAAAATACGTATTCGCCTTATTTGGAGTACCATAATCGGCATTTGGAAATATAATATTTCTACCGCTATACTGTCTCAATGTTGTTTTTAAAATATCGGCAGTCTTTTTCAATTCTACAATATCACCCTTTTTGTTAATTAAAGCACCATCGAAAATAAATTTAATATCCATTCTGTAATTTGAAAGATCCCTTTTAAAATCATCAATCCCTATTTTAACATTTGCAATTAAAAAATCATTGAGAACTACTTTTTTAAATTCTTGCAGTTTAGGAATTGGATTAATATGAGTCTCCAAAACTTCTTTTAAAGTTCCAAAATCCATCAGAATATTTAATGTTTTGTTTGAAAAGTTAAGTTGTTGTGGAAGTTCTTTGTTTAATATTCTTTCATTTCTTGTCAATTTAATTGATATAATAGCCAACTCATTATTTATGGAATAGTTAAAAAAATAACTCAAGATGATAGATGCCAAAAAAACAAATAAAAGAATAAACGAAACCAACCTGGATACAGATCTGGTCAAAATTAAATTTTTATAATATTTGATTTCTTTTGTATAAAACTTTACTGATTTGGAATTTGTTTTGATATGTTTAACAATGCTATCGGCAAATAAATTTGTTTCCTTAATTGGTTTGGTCTTGAAACCTAATCCGCTTAGAAAGTCCTTGACGGAGTAATTTTGAATATTGAGACTACTATCGCTAACTCCCTCGAATATTTTTAATAGTCTATTCTCTAAAACGCTAATGATTATTAAATCATTATGCGTAAATTTCATATCGTATCTCCTCAAAAATTCAGCATCTTTAAAGAGTTCATTTTTAATGTTATTTCTAATAACCTCATCTTCACCAACAGTAAAATCAACATTCATTGTTTTTGCTAAAATAATGTTTTCTTTAAAGATTATTATCTGTTTAACTATGTTACTGCTATCCTCATATAATATAATATTACAATTTTTATCCTTTATTCCTTTCTTTTTAAGAAATGTTTTTGAGAGATATGAAATTTCAAAAGGAACTATATAAATTGAATTTAAGATGCTCACAAAGCTTTCATTAAATAATTTTAACCATTGCTTTAAAGAATCGCTCTGTTGATTTGATAAAAATAAAAAAGTGGATTTTTTGGTATCTTTATCTTTTTTTACAAATTTTTTATATTTTAAATCATCTTTTACAGTTTCTTTTTTAAAAGTGGTATCCACAAGTTTTTGAAGGGTAAAATAATCTATTGGTGGAAAAACCCTGTAAGTAAACGTTTGCGTTAGTTGAGAGATAAAAATATATGAATAATATTTTGAATTCTTATTAAAAAATACTTCAATAGATTTGAAACTTTCTGCTATATCAATAACCTCAAACTCCTCCTCAACAACATCTCCCTTAAAAAGAGTTATTATTGTTTTATCCTCTAATAAATTTAATGCTATAAATTTAGACACCCAGTTTAAGTGTATTTTTTTTTTTCTTAAAAAGAAAATTTATTAATTTGGGATTAGCTAACAAAAGTTGTTTTTTCTTTTTCAAAAACAACACATATTCCTTTTATTTCTTCCTTTATATGTCTTATGTTTGTTATATTACTTAGATATTCACTATAACCGCAATTAATACTAAAAAAATAACAAACAACTTTTATTATTCAGTCCCTAAACGAGATACCTATAAAATGGTAATTTTTATCTTATTAGTCAACAACACAACACAACATACATATGAAACCCACATCACCATCTCTTTTTAAGCGAAACCAATGGTATAAATCCAAATAATAAATATTTTGATATAATCTTATTATTTTTATTTTTAGTTTTTATTTTTAAAAGCGGAAGTATTCCAAATAGCTTTATCTTTGTTTTACTATTATTTCCTAAGTGATGTAGGCTGTTAATCTTATTCATTAATTTGTTCATTTTCCATTCTAAATAGTTATCTTTTGATAATACATCATAAAAGATTCTTAGTCTATCTTCTGAGAAGATATGTCTTCTACTTAGAACATCATCCTTACAGCTAATAAAAAAGTTTCTATATCTGTTGAAGAGTTCATTTTTGTTTATGTGCTTTTCTAATAGATGTATTGGATAGTCCCATGATAATGGTACATCAAACTTATCCAGTAGATTGTTATCTTTATAATATTTGTAAAGTTCTTCTAAAACAATGATGGAATCGTAATTATCAATTGCAACTGGGACATGAGTATTGGTTGCTGATAAGCTGCCATTTCTTATAACATAATGATAGAGTGA
>JAIRSX010000139.1 GCA_031255235.1 Rickettsiales bacterium | reverse complement strand
ATATGTGAGTAATATAATAAGTGTAAGATCTATAAAAGAAGAAAAAGGAGAGAGAGAAATTGCTTAATATAATTAATCAACTTTAATTAGTCAATCCCGATATTTTTACAAAATTTGTTTTTATCTTTTTTATACGTATAAAATAATCTGTGGACGGAAAGAAAAGTGTAGCAGTTTTTTTTGGTGCTAAATCCTTTGAACATGATGTTTCAATTCTTACAGGACTTGAAGTTTGTGCCTCTTTGGCTTGCACTCAATATGATGTTTTCCCGGTTTATGTGGATCTATATAACCAGTTGTGGACAGGTAGTGCCCTATTAAGTAAAACAATCTATCCTTTGCAGGAATGGGGTAAAAAAATGTTGTTAAAAACACAGCTTTTAATTGGAAAAAAGAAACCGACTCTATTGGTAGAAGAACAAGGCTTGTTTTTTAAATCAAAAAAAGAAATAAATTTTGATGTTGCCTTTTGTGCTTTTCATGGTGATTATGGCGAGAATGGATACATGCAGGGACTTTTTGAAGTTGCAGGTATTCCTTATACCGGTTGTCGTATGTTTTCCGCTGGAACATGTATGAATAAAAGTTTATCAAAAATGCTTGCAAAACAAGTTGGAGTAAATGTTTTACCGGAGATTGTACTCAATAAACCACAGACAGATTTTTTTGATATTGATGAGTTAACAAAGGATATAAAAGATTTTCCCGTTATAGTAAAACCTATTGCTCTTGGTAGTAGTGTTGGGGTTAGCAAAGCAAATAACAGAAGTGAGCTAAATATATCCGTTATACAAGTTTTTAAACTTGGGGATGATGCGCTAATAGAACCATTTGTGGAAAATTTGGAGGAGTATAACATTTCTGTAACAAAGGCATTAAATGGTAAAACAACAGCTTCAACCATTGAAAGACCAATAAAAAAAGGAGCAGAATTTTTGGGATTTACTGAAAAATATATGAACGGTGGTAGCAAAAAGGGTGGTGTGAAAGGTAGCAAATTAAACAATACCTCCGGTAGTATGATAAATATGACAAGAGTTTTTGAACCACCTGAACTTACAAAAGAAGATGTTAATAAATTAAAAGAATGGGCGGTTAAAATCTTTGATAAATTGGATTGTAATGGGGTTGTTAGAATTGATTTTATGTGTAATTCAAAGACAAGGGAACTCTATTTTAATGAGATTAATACAATACCCGGTTCATTGGCATATTATCTGTGGGAAGCAAGTGATCCATCGTATAGCCATGTAGAGTTAGCTAAGTTTCTTGTGAAAGAAGCATTAGAACTGGATAAAAATAAAATGGGAGACATTATTCTAGAACAGTCAAAAATTTTTAAGACAAATTTGTAGATTGTTTTATTTTCTCCTAACTTTGACAAGAAAGAATGGATTTGGACATATATCATACATATCCCCTACTTGTTCTACCGTACAATAACCCTTTCGTAACCATTCATCTCCAAATCCCTTTTCCGTAAACACCTGTAAGTGAAGATGTGGCGCCCATCTTCCATTTTCTTCAATGTTTCCAATACTTGCGAATTTATCTCCTTTTTTTAGATAGGAATTAAGTTTTGGTAAATAATCTCTTTTTAAATGTCCGTAAAGTGTATAAAAAACCACATTGTTTATATTGTGTTTCATAACAACGAAACCGCCATATCCTCCATCTTGTTTCTCAATTTCACTTATAACAACTTCACCATCAAGTGGAGCATATAAATTTGTATCGGTTGGAACAAATAAATCAATACCTAAATGAATAACACGACTTTCTTTATAGATGTAGGTCTGAATCAAACTTTTAGATCTGTTTTCTAAATATCCAGCATACCCAATCTCTTTTCCATCTGCCTCAATTTCATCAAAAATTTCTCTTGTGGCAGATTCAAGAGACGTATATTCTTTGTTTATAAAATTGTAATGCAAATCACCTTTTATTTCATCTCCAAATAATGGAAAAATTTCTTCATACATTAAATTAAATGGGTATGTCATACACAACAAACTAATTTACTGGTAAGGATACTATCTTTCCAATAGAAAAATGCAAAATATTTGCTCAAAAAAAGAGAATGCTATCTTTATTATACCTATTGAAAATAACCCCATTTTGATTACGGATGTGATTACGGATATAAGTTAGGAGAAGTAGATGAAATTGAGATAGAAGCGAATAAAGTTCATTCCGTTCTCATAACAGACCGAAGTAAACAAAAACTATTTTGTCCCATTCATTTTCATAAAATCAGGTGAATAAATAGGATTTGGATCATCCCATAGACTTCCCCCTTTTAAACGTGCTTTTCCTCACACTTTAACCATTCTTACAAATAGAATTTTACAACATTCATTAAAACGTTTTCAATAACTTTTTTGTGAAATTGTTAACTTAACTCTTTTGCTTTGTAATACTGTTTCATGTTACCGATATTAAACCACCCTGCCCTTCTTTTTATTCTTCTACGGAAGATATGGCTACCAATGTTAATACTGAAAATATGAATGCTTGCATAATTGATGTGATAAAAGAAAGCAGACTCAGAAACACGGGAAATCCTAAAATAAGGAAGGAAATCTCTGTAATAACAGCACCAACTATCATTGAGCTCATCAAGTTTCCGTAGAGACGCAAAGCAAGAGAACAGTTACTAATAATTTCACTTAAAATATTTAATGGTAATAGAACAGCAACAGGTTCTAAAAACTTTTTAAAAAACTTAATTCCTTTCTTTTTTATTCCATAAAAAACCGAGAAAGAAAAAGAAATAATTGCCAAAGCAGCAGTTGTAGATAAGGAGGCTGTCGGAGCATGAGTAAAAATTAACAAATCCAAAAAATTCGAAAGTAAAATGAATGAAAAAAGACAAATAATGAATGGTAGAACCAGTTTCATATCAAAATTTCCCATCTGTCTAATTTGCTTTTCAACTATCTCAAAAAATAACTCAAAAAAAAGCTGTATTTTACCATTCTTTTTCTTACGAAGGTAACGTTTCAGAAATAAACCAAAAACTAAAACCGCTATAATAATAACCCAAGTATACAAAATTGTCGCATTTATTCTTAAAAAACCCCTTTGAAAATAAATTATTTCGTCGGTAGAAATTTTCATAGAAGACACATGTAAATAGTACAACAAATAAATCTAAAATAAAAATAAAGTATTTACTGATTTTGTGCACTAAAAATACTTGTAGCCAATACAATACCTGCACCCAATTTGAGTTTGAATCACCTTTTCAAGAAATAGTAGACGACAAATTTACCACTCCTGAATAAA
>JAIRSX010000085.1 GCA_031255235.1 Rickettsiales bacterium | reverse complement strand
CATACAGTTTTGATAACATTAAAGTAAAAGTTTCCTTTTTAACTCCAGTTAGTCTTCTAAAGTCTTCATTGTTTAGATTTTTAACATAATCCCATTTGGACATTATTTATTATTTATTATTTATTGATATTAATATATCAATATTAAAAAAATATTAAAATGTAAAGAATTATATGTGCAGGAGGTCTATTGTTGGCCAAATAAAAGATAGAGATTTGTTGGAAGCATTTAGAATCAAGATTGAGGAGGCGATGCAAGGTAAAGGTAGTGTTGTTTTGCAAGAATTAGCTAGACGTTACGTTAATAGTCATCAATCTAAATACAATGCCAGATATAGTGGTGTTGACAATTATGCTGCATTGTCTGAAGCAAGTGACTCTATTGATGCGTTGTTTGCTACCCAGGAATCATCTTTTGTTAGAATGAAGGAACTTAAAGGAGATACAGGTGCCGATTACAAGATATGTCTCTCTGAATATATAGATCAAAAACCTGGTAGAATAAGTTATGTAGGTAATTTACCATTTTTAAATAAGGATAATCTTTTGGCGATTCGGGATAGTAGCTCTAAGGGTATGAGTTTGTCTAGTGATGATCCTAATAATCCTAATAATCCTGCTGTGTTTAAGACCAGTGCTGCTCCTACATTAGTACCGATAGCATTTACTGATGATTGTATTATCTATCAACCTATGGTGAAAGATGATGATGGTGGGTATGTACCACATGAAAGGATAAGGGTTGTTAAAAGAGGAGGAGATTATTTTGCTTTGGATACCGTGACAAATGAATTAACTTTGGTTGATAGTAGTACTCTTGGTGAGATTGATTGTGACTCACTTGATCCTGCAGATATACGATTCTTGGATAACTTTAAAACTTCGGAAGAAAGAGCACTTATAAATGGTTATCCAAATGTTTTTGAAGAGAAACAATTTAAAACATTGTCGTATCTTTATGCTGGTTCTAATTATAAAAAGAGTATTGCTAAGTATCCACGTTTAGATCCTGTAAAGAGGATATCTTTGGAATTTATGACAGGAGGTGAAGGAAAGGTTTTGTTTGATGTGTTTAAAATAGAAGATCAAGGCCTTAATGTTCCTACAATATTCCAATCTGGAGTATTATTTCATTTAGCACAACAGATTCAATTTTTGAATGATAATTCTGATCCTAATATTCAGCCGACTAGGGTTAGTCGCTTAGTGAAACCTTTGTCGAGTCCTGAATTTGTTAGTCAAATTACGGCAGGTCATTTGAGTACTCTTAGTGCTGAGCCAAGTCCTTTAAAGGCTACAATGAGATTATACGATCAAATGAAGAATCCAAAGGCTAATAGTCCTTCTATTAGATCTGCAAAATTATCAGTGTTATTAACGGCAGTGTTTAGTCATCATGAGCTTACTAGTGATGATAACAATATGAAAAAAGTGGATGATTTTATTAAGAATAATTTTGATTCAGCTGGAAAATTGAGACCGTGCAGTACGAGTGACATTGTGGAAAAATTCTTGAAATTATTGGGAGATGAAGGTTTGGGTGTTGATGGAGAAGTAGTAAAGGAATTCGAGAAAAATTTGAGTAAGAATGATTTCTTGGACATAAGTTGTTTCATGAGATGTGGGTATGGAAAAATAGTTCTTGATAAAGAATCTGCAGTTGGGGATGTATTCCATGATTTCAAAGAAAGGGCGGTATTGAAGAAGGAATCCGATAGAATTCTTAGGGAACTTGATAAACACAAGTTTGCAATGGTGGGTGCAGATCAGGCAAAAAGACATGTGTTTGCTACGAGAATGGAATGTTTGAGTAAAAGCGGTGCGAATCTTGAAACTCAAATTGCCAATAGAAAACAGAGAGCTGGTGATACGATAGATGGTGGTAATGCGGCATCTATTGAGGCGACTAAAAAATTAAATCAGCGGTTGTCTAAGGTTCATATTGTGAAATCTGAATCGGAATTGGTACCAGCGTCACAACCAACCTTGGAGTCAAAATTGGCACCAGTATCGCAACCAGCTACTGGGTCAAAGTCAATGTTATTGCCACAGCCAGCTGTGGCAGCAGAAGGGGGAACTCTACCAAAGGTAAATATGGTGGTATCAACAACTCCTGAGACAGATGAGAATCGGGCGCGTAGGCTTCATGAAACTAATGCTATGCAGGCGGGAAGGCGTGAGAAAGCCGAGCAAATATTGACGCGTCATCTATAAAAAGCAAGAGAGGGAGGGAGAAAGAGAGGAAGGGAATAAAATTCCTTTTCCTCTTATTTTTGTTTATTATGAAAATGTAGATTACTTACTAAATCAGTTGATGGGATTTATATGAAGATAAATATTTTATCTATAGGTAAATTTAAAGATATAAATTATGAGAATTTGTATTATGAATACAAGAAACGTATTCCTTACAGTATAAACCTTAAGGAGTTTGAAGTTAAAAATAGTTCTGGTGTTCAAAGAATAAGGGAAGAAGGGCAGATATTATTGAATAATTGTAGCAAGGGTAAAATTATAAGTCTTGATGAAAGAGGAAAAATCATAACTACACCGGATTTTTGTGATTTAATATTTGATAATTCGAATTTCATTATAGGCGGTAGTGATGGTTTAAGTGAAGAGGTTAGAAAAAAAAGTGATTACATTCTATCTTTTGGAAAAATGGTATTCCCGCATTTAATGATCAGAGTCATGCTGATAGAGCAAATTTACAGAACGTATACACTGAAAATAGGACATCCATACCACAAATAAATGGTGCCGTAACAAGGAATTGAACCCTGAACCTACTGATTACAAGTCAGTTGCTCTACCAGTTGAGCTATTACGGCACTATATCAATAGATAAGTATATAAAATTTAAAGTCAATTTTTTTTGAAATTTTTAATAGATAAAATGCCAATGATTTCTAAATGATTAGTGGCGTAAAATTGATCAATGCCTATTACCTTTTCAAGGTGATATTTTTGTTTTAAAGTTTCTATATCTTGCCAAAAAGTTTGTGGGTTACAAGATACCATTACGATTTTTTTTATATTTGAATTAATCAAGTATTGGCATTGTTTATTTGCTCCACTTCTTGGTGGGTTTATGATGACACCATCAAATTTTGTAAAATCTTTTGCTAGAAGTGGTTGTTTAACTAAATCCCTGACTTCGGTTGTGATTTTTCTGTTTTTGATGTTGTTTTTTATGATATCTATCATGATATTGCTACCTTCTACCGAGTGAATTCTTGCGTAATTTGATAAGGGAAAAGTATAAGTTCCAATACCACAGTATAAATCAATAATATTATTAAAGTTTTTTAAATTTTCTATTATAATCTCTGTGATAGCATTTTGTCCTTCTTTTGTTGCTTGTAGGAATATATTTTCTTTTACTTCAATTTTTTCCCCATATAAATCAACTATTGGTTTTTGTTTCTGTAAAAAGAAGGTCCCCATTTCGTTTTGGTATGAGACAATTATAATTTCTTTGTTTTCATCCAAAAATTTCTGTAGATTTTCAATTGGTTCTTTGTTTTTCAATAAATAAACACCAATACCATTATCGTAAACGCTTACCTCTATTTCATTTGCTTTAAAATTTAACTTGTGAATGATATTATTTATTTCCGGTCTTAGAAGTAAACAATTTTTTATTTCTATAAAATTGTGCGTCCCTTTCTCAAAAAGTCCTGTCTTTTTGTTTTTGATCTGGAATCTTACTTTTTGTCTTGTGTTAAAACCAATTTTTATAACATTATCTGTTTTACAAAGTTTTGATTTAAAGTCGTGATATGATTTTTCAATTAAGTGAAGTAAATTACATCCACCACATTTGTCATAGTAAGGGCATAGAATATCTTGTCTATTTTGTGATTTTTTAATTAAAATATTGTTTTCGTAAACATCACCAATAGCGGATTTTTCTAC